>NZ_JBLVOH010000035.1:7512-11207 GCF_053543675.1 Microbacterium umsixpiens | reverse complement strand
GCCATCAACGTCAACGACTCGGTGACCAAGAGCAAGTTCGACAACAAGTACGGTATCCGTCACTCGCTCCCGGATGGGCTGAACCGCGCGACCGACGTGCTCATCGGTGGCAAGGTCGCCTTCGTGTGCGGGTACGGCGACGTGGGCAAGGGCGCAGCCGAGGCGCTCCGCGGACAGGGCGCCAGGGTGATCGTCAGCGAGGTCGACCCGATCTGCGCGCTGCAGGCGGCGATGGACGGTTTCCAGGTGGCGCGCCTGATCGACGTCGCCGGCGAGGTCGACATCGTGGTGACCGGCACCGGCAATCGCGATGTCGTCACGACCGAGCACCTCCAGGCGCTGAAGCACCTCGCGATCGTCGCGAACGTCGGCCACTTCGACAACGAGATCGACATGGCGGGCCTCGAAGCCATCGAGGGCGTCGAGAAGATCGAGATCAAGCCGCAGGTGCACGAGTGGCGTCTGCCGAGCGGACGCAGCGTCCTGGTGCTCAGCGAGGGGCGACTGATGAACCTCGGCAACGCCACGGGGCATCCGTCGTTCGTCATGAGCGCCTCATTCACCAACCAGGTGCTCGCCCAGCTGGAGCTCTACACGAACATCGCCGCCTACCCCACGGGCGTGTACGTCCTGCCGAAGGCGCTCGACGAGAAGGTCGCACGCCTCCACCTCGACGCACTGGGAGTGCAGCTCACCACACTCAGCGACGAGCAGGCGGCCTACATCGGCGTTCCGGTGGACGGGCCGTACAAGCTCGAGCACTACCGCTACTGATCGATCGCGCGACCGAGGGTCGCGCTGCGACGGATCAGACCCCGACGCGTCGGCCGGTGAGCCGCTCGGCTCGACGGTCGGCGTTCTCCAGCGCGCGGCGCTCGCGCTCCCGCCGCAGCACCGTGATGCCGACGAGCACCTGTTCCGGTGGCGCGCTCGGCATCGGGGAGACGAAGGGTGTGGCCTCGGCGAGCAGGTCGTGCGCCACCCGCGCTCGAGCGGCGGGGAGCATCCGCGGCGCGCTCACGAGGAACTGCGAGATCCGGCGCGCGAGCCGGTCGGGCATGCGCGCCACATCGGCGATCTGCGCCCAGCCGGCGAGGGCAGGGGGCAGCACCGGCACGTGAGTGGGGAGTGCCGGCGTGCGGACGCGCTGGCTGTAGGTGCCGGCGACCAGGTCGCCCAGACGCTGCGATCGCGCCGTGAAGGCACCCGTGAGCACCGCGATGCCGCCGAAGGTCATGTAGATCTCCAGGACGCCGAGAAGCGCCCGGATGAACGCGTGCCGGAACCCGGCTGCGCCGCCGTCCACGCGGACGATCCGTCCTCCGACGGCGAGCTTGCCGAGGCTGCGGCCCTTCAGGGCGACCTCCATCGTGATGGGCAGCACCACGAAGCTCACGACGATCGCCGCGACCGTGGCGATGCGGTCGGTGGCATCGCTGAGCACCCCGGCATCGAGCAGCCAGATGCGCAGGAAGAGCCAGAGGATGAACACCGCATATCCGAGGAGCATGTCGATCGCGGCACCCAGCGCGCGGACCAGGAAGCCGACCGGCTGCACGTCGATCGCGACGGCCTCGCCGGAGAGCACCTCGTCGGAGACGTCGATCGGGACGGACATGAGTACAGTAAATCAGGTGGATGCCGATGCGCTGACCGATGCTCGCCGTGCGGAATGGGAACGGCTCGAGGAACTCAGCCGCGCCCGGCTCGACGGCGCCGGGGTGGACGAACTGATCGTGCGGTACCGCGCCGCCTCTGCAGATCTCGCCGAGCTGAAGACGTCGGTCGGCGACTCTCCGCAGGGTGCCTACCTCTCCACGATCCTGGTCCGCGCCCGGCTGCGCCTCACCGGAGCATCCGACAGCATCCTGACCCAGACCGCGCGGTTCTTCCGTCTGCAGCTTCCGGCCGCCCTGTACCGCTTGCGGTGGACGACACTGGTCATCGCGGTCGCCTTCATCGCCGTCGCGGTCGGCACAGCGGCGTGGATCGCGAGCGACCCTGCCCTCATCGCGACACTCGGCCCGCCCGACCTGCTCGAACAGTACGCCGACGAGAGTTTCACCGGTTACTACACCGAGAACCCCGCTGCCGAGTTCATGGGCATGGTCTGGACCAACAATGCCTGGATCGCCATGCAGTGCGTGCTCTTCGGCGTCACGGGGATCTGGCCGGTGTACATGCTCATGCAGAACGCCATAGGCCTCGGAACGTCCGGCGCGGTGATGGCCGCGCACGACAAGGCCGACCTGATGGTGCTCTACATCCTTCCGCACGGCATGCTCGAGATGACCTGCATCTTCGTCGCAGCGGCCGCCGGTCTGCACGTGTTCTGGGCCTGGGTGGCTCCGGGGCACCGTACCCGTGGGGAAGCGCTGGCCGAAGAGGGACGCTCGCTCGCGACGGTGGCACTCGGCCTCGTGTTCGCCCTGTTCCTCGCCGGACTCGTCGAGGGTTTCGTCACCGGTTGGGGGCTGCCGTGGCCGGTGAAGATCGGCATCGGCGCCGCTGCGCTGGCCGTGTTCCTCATCTACATGCTCGTCATCGGCGGCCGCGCGCATCGACGGGGCGAGACGGGCGACCTCGTCGAGTACGAAGCCGGGACGCCGCGCCTCATCGCCGGCTGACCGCGGACGGGTCGAGGACAGCAGTCGTCAGAGCCGGCCCGCCGCCTTCAGCTCCAGGTAGCGGTCGGCGATGCGGGGCGGAAGCTGTTCCGGGTCGGCGGCGATCGCCTCGCCACCGGCTCTGCGGATCGCATCCGCGACGTTCTCGGCGTCACGAAGCGTCCGCTCCGCCGCGGCAGCGAGATAGACCTCTTCGCGGGAACCGCGTTCGCGCGCCAGCGCAGCGATGCCGTCATCGGTGACCGATCCGACGAGCACGGTGGTCGCACGTGACGCGTTCGGGAAGGCGCCGAGGAACCCTCGAGCGGATTCTGCCGCGTCCTGCGCGGTCAGCACGACGATCAGAGAAGGCCGCGTGGTGAGCGTGCGCACGGCGGCGAAGGCACCGTGCCAGTCCGTGTCCACCAGCCGCGCGTCCACGGGCGCCATGGCGTCGCTCATCGCCGGCAGGAGTGCCGCGCCGTCCACGCCGGTGACCCGGCCGCGCACCACGCGGTCGTACATCAGCAGATGCACGTGGTCACCCGCGCGAGCGGCGAGTGCAGCCAGCAGCAGCGCCGCTTCCAGAGCGGCGTCGACGCGGGTGCCGTCGCCGACGCGTGCGGCCGCCGTCCGACCGGTGTCGATGATGATGACGACATGCCGGTCGCGTTCGGGGCGCCAGGTGCGCAGCATCGTGGTGCCGGCGCGGGCGGTCGCGCGCCAGTCGATCGAACGCACGTCGTCGCCGCGGACATACTCCCGCAACGAGTCGAACTCGGTGCCTTGGCCGCGGACCTGGATGCTCGTGTTGCCGTCCAGCTCGCGCAGACGTGCCAGGCGCGACGGCAGGTGCTTTCGCGAGGAGAAGGCGGGAAGCACCCGGATCGCGCCCCGGACCGGATGCCGTGCCTGCCGACCGGCGAGACCGAGGGGCCCGCGCGACCGGATCATCACGAACTCGCTCACCAGCTCACCGCGTCGGCGGGGGGTGAGGGGGATGGCGACGCGACCGCGCTCACCCGGGGCGACCTGCAGCTGCTGTCTCTCTGCAGGAGCACCGGCCGTGGGCTGCCACGCGTCGCGGAG
>NZ_JBLVOH010000035.1:0-7492 GCF_053543675.1 Microbacterium umsixpiens | reverse complement strand
CAGCGCCCTGGTGCCGTGGTTGTGGACGGCGACGCTCACGGGGACCTGTTCGCCGAGGCGGGCGCGCTTCGGCACGCGGCGACTCACGGTCACCGACCGGGCGCTGGCGGCGAGAGAGACATCCACGACGACCAGCACGATGCACAGGCCGATCCAGGCGCCCAGCACCGCGTACGCCGGGTAGCCCGCGAGCCCGGCGAGGACCAGCGGGACGACGCCGACGGCGAGAGCGACGGCGAGACGACCGGTGATGAACACCTAGATCGGCACCCTGGTCTGCTGCACCACCGAGGTGAGCACCGCGTCTGCGGAGACGCCCTCCATCTGGGCGTCGGGCCGCAGCTGGAGCCGGTGCCGCCATACGGGCACCAGCATCGTCTGCACATGATCGGGGGTCACCGCCGTGGAGGCGTTCAACCACGCCCAGGCCTTGGCCGCGGCGAGGAGGCCGGTCGACGCACGCGGGCTGGCACCGAGTTCCACGGAGGGGGACTGCCTCGTCGCTCGCGCCAGATCGACGACGTAGCCGAGCACGTCGTCGGTGACGTCCACCGAGGCGGCTGCCTGCTGCGCCGCGCGGATCTCGTCTGCAGAGACCACGGCCTCGACGCCGGTCAGCTCGCGCGGGGAGAAGCCCTCGGCGTGCCGGCGGAGCACCGACACCTCGGCATCGCGTTCCGGCATGCCGACGACGAGCTTCATCAGGAAGCGATCCAACTGCGCTTCCGGCAGTGAGTACGTGCCCTCGTGTTCGATCGGGTTCTGCGTCGCGGCGACGAGGAAGGGGTCGGGCAGCGAGCGGCTGACGCTGTCGGCCGAAACCTGGCGCTCCTCCATGGCTTCGAGGAGGGCGGCCTGCGTCTTCGGCGGCGTCCGGTTGATCTCGTCCGCGAGCAGGATGTTCGTGAAGACCGGGCCGGCACGGAAGTCGAACTCACCCGTGCGTGCGTCGTACACGAGGGAACCCGTGACGTCGCCCGGCATCAGGTCCGGCGTGAACTGCACGCGTTTCGTGTCGAGGCCGAGGGCGCGGGCGAACGAGCGGACCACCAACGTCTTGGCGACGCCGGGCACTCCTTCCAGGAGCACATGGCCGCGTGCGAGCAGCGAGACGAGGAGGCCGGTGACGGTGCCGGCCTGGCCGATGACCGCCTTGTCGACCTCGGTGCGCACCCGGTGCATAGCCTGACGAAGCGCGGCGTCGTCGGTGGAGTGGTTCTCAACGGTCACGTGGTTCCCTCGGCTTCTGTGGGATGGATGGTCGGTCGGCGGGTGCTGGTCTCCACGGCCGCCTCGAGCTCGTCGAGACGCCGAGCGAGATCGACCAGGGCGGCGTCGTCGGTGGGAAGAGGTCCCGCCAGCAGCGTCTGCAGTGTTCCCCGAGGGATCCGGAGCCGGTCGGACGCGGCGTCGGCGACCTCGTCTGCGCCGGCATGCACGGCCAGGCCCAGTCGGCGGGCGAGGCGCCGCTGCGCGCCGTCGCGAAGGGCCTCGGCAGCGTGCGCGGCGTCTGCCGCTCTGGCAGTGAGGCGTGCACGACCGTGCATCGTCTCGGACGCGCGCACCGTCACCGGCAACGTCTCGGCGACCAGGGGCCCGAAACGCTGACCGCGCCAGATCGACGCGGCGACCCCGGCGAGCAGCAGCAGGAGGATCGCCGGAGTGACCCAGGGCGGTGTGAGGCTCCCCAGCGTGTCGACCGACTTGCGCTCGATGTCGGAGTCACTGAAGCTCGGGACATACCAGACGACCCGCTCGGTCTGCCCGAGCAGCGCGAGCGCCAGGGCGGCGTTGCCGTTCTCCGCCAGGTACGCGTTGCTGAAGAGCCTGGTGCCCTCGACGACGGCGACGCGGTCACCGCCGCGGTCGTCGATGAGCACGGCGGTGCCGTCGGCATCGCCGAAGCACCCCTCGACCTCGGCGGCGGGAGCGAAGAGTCGATCGGCCCGGATCGTGCCGACCTCGGCGAACTCCGGGACATCGCATCCTGCCGTCACGGCCTCGCGTGTGCCCGGGGCGTTCTCGCCGATGCGCAGTGCGCTCAGCAGGTGCGAGCTCGTCGAGAGGAAGACGACGCGATCCGCCGGTTCCATCAGCGTCTCCAGGGCACCATCGGTCAGCGTGTACGGGTTCGCCATCACCAGCGTGGTTCCCTCGTCGACGGCGGCACGTGCCTCCGCCCGTGATCGGTGGATGTCGACCTCGACCCCCTGGTCACGCAGGATCTCCGCGAGGGCGAGGGCGCCGGAGTCATCACGCCCTTCGGGATCGAGAGCTCCGTGTTCGCCCGGCGGTGCAGCACTGACGCGGATGGCGACAAAGACGACGAGCACGACGAGGACGACGAGGATCAGCCAGCCGACGATGGACTTCGTCCTGCGCGGTCGGCGCTCGGCCGTCGCCGGGACACCGCTCTGCTCGGTTGCGGTCATGCGGGCACCGCCTCGAGCCGACGGGTGCGGAGACGCTCGTCGGTTGCCGCGAGGTCCTGATAGATCTCTTCCGTCGCCGGGCGGCCGAGGTAGCGGACGTCGTCGAACGCCACGGCCGCGCGGCGCAGGGCCGGGGCCTCGTCGGCGAAGACGGCGCCGGCGTCGCGGGCTATCGACTGCGCGGTGGCACCGGGAGCGGGGTCGATCAGATCGCGTTCCAGCAGGCTGCGCGCGATCGCGCGGTAGCGGAGGATCGTCGCCGTGTTCCAGTCGCCGGCACGGGCACTGCGCTCGGAATCGGACCGGAGCTGCGCTGCCGTGCGGTCATCGGACTCGCCGAGGAGGTCGCCCCGTGCACGTCGCACGGCACGGGAGCTGCGCGGCCGACCCCAGATGACGAGGGCCGCGATGAGAGCCGCCACGATGACGACCGTCACGATGATGAGGGCGGACGGGCCGATGTTCGCCCCGTTGTCCGAGCTGAACAGATCGGCGAGGAAGCGGCCGATGTCCCGCGCGACCAGATCGAACCACGTGGGCTTCGCATCCGCGTACCGCGGGTTGGCGAGCTCGTCTTCCGCCCACCGGCGTGCCTCATCCCCGTCGGGGATGAACAGGTCGTCGAACCGGGAGATCATGCCGTGTCGTCGCTGCCGGGAGCAGCCCAGCCTCCGTCAGCGGGGCCGGGCGCCGGGCGAGGCGTGACGTGCGTCGCAGGGGGCGGCGGCGGAGGGAATGCCCCGGGTGCATCCGCGACCGGCGCGGGTGCGGTCGTCGTCACGCCGTTCTGCTGCGGCGCGTGCGGCTGCTGCCCGTACGACTGTCCGGGGTACGGCTGCGGCTGCGGTGCGTATGCCTGCGGTTGCTGCGGATACGACTGTCCCGGGTATGGCTGCGGGTAGGCGCCCTGCGCCATCAGCTCGTGGTCCGGCACCTGCCGGGGCGGAGGCGCCGAGCTGACGGCTCGCGCGGGATCGACGATGAACGGGTCGCCCAGCTCCTCGTCCGCCCTCCCGAGATCACGGTGCTCGACATAAGCGATGAGCGTCTGGTCCAGCCCCTCGTACCGCATCCGGCAGTCGAGGTAGACGAGCGCCGAACCGGTGCTCTGCACGACGAGGGTGATCGCCTGGATGACGAGGAGCAGGATCTGGGGTGCGAGGAAGGCGAGGACGAAACCGACGATGGCGCTCGGATCTTCGGCGCCCGTCGGCGCGATGACCGACCCGAGAAGGCTGCTCAGCAGCGTGGCCGGGATGCTGACCACCTGCGCCGCGACGCCCATGATGGCGCTGATGAGGAAGGTGACCCCGAAGGCGACCCAGAAACGGCCCCGGGTGAGTCGCCAGGAGCGCACGAAGGCGTCGCGGAACCGTGCGCGCTCGAGGACGAGGATCGACGGCACCAGCAGCAGCTTCGTCGTCAGCCAGACGGACAGCGGGATCGCGGCGAGTCCGAGGAGGACCACGACGAGGACGACGATCCCGATGAGCTCGACGCTTCCCCCCGCACCACCGGCCACGAACGCGGCAATGATGGTCACGACGATCGCGAGGACACCGAACAGTGCGATCACCGAAAGCGACGCGAAACCGGCGAGACGCCAGAACGCCGGCGCCATCCGGCGCCAGAGCATCCGCAGCGTCGCTTTGACCCCGACGGCGGCGTAACCGATCTCGGCGGCGACCACGCCCTGCATCATGGCCGTGAAGGCGATCGAGGCCAGTCCGACGCCGAGGCCGGCGATGAGGTTGATGCCGATGGTCCCGGCCAGCACGGCCTCGAAGTCGGGCGAGGAGGGGGAGACGGTCTCCAGGCGGGAGAAGGTCGTGAACAGGACGACCCCCATCACGGACGCCGTGACGACGGTCGCGACGAGCTGGATCACGACGGCGAAGCCGAACAGCACCTTCGGGTTGTGTCGCAGCGCCGCGAAGGCCCTGCCCAGCAGCATCCCGAACGTCAGCGGATGAAGGGGGATGATCCCCTTCTTCGGCGCGGGCGTCCACATCTGGCCACTCAAAGGCACTCCCTCCATGGTGGCTCCATCGTGTCACACCGCACACGTGGTGCGCAGACCTGGGGTCGGCGGGACTCGGTGCCATAAGGTAACAGTTATGACCTCACGCATTCTCGTGGTCGACGATGACACAGCGCTCGCCGAGATGATCGGCATCGTGCTGCGCACCGAGGGATTCGAGCCGGTGTTCTGCGCAGACGGCGCGCGAGCCGTCGACGAGTGGCGCTCGCAGCGGCCCGATCTCGTGCTGCTCGACCTCATGCTGCCCGGGATGGACGGGATCGAGATCTGCACCCGCATACGCGCGGAATCAGGCGTGCCGATCATCATGCTCACGGCGCGCAGCGACACCGCGGACGTCGTCCGCGGACTCGAGGTGGGCGCCGACGACTACATGGTCAAGCCCTTCAACCCGAAGGAGCTCGTCGCCCGGATTCGCACCCGACTGCGTCCGACGCCGCAGACCACCAGCGAGCAACTGCGGGTGGGGGACCTCACCGTCGATGTCGACGCCCATGAGGTGCGTCGTGGCACGGCGCCGATCGCGCTCACACCGCTGGAGTTCCAGCTGCTGGTCGCACTCGCCTCCAAGCCGCAGCAGGTGTTCTCCCGCGAGATGCTCCTCGAGCAGGTGTGGGGGTACCACTACAAGGCCGACACCCGGCTGGTGAACGTGCACGTGCAGCGCCTCCGCGCGAAGGTCGAGCTCGACCCGGACAACCCGAAGATCGTGATGACGGTGCGTGGCGTCGGCTACCGTGCCGGGAGCGTCGGCTAGGAGCACGATGGCCGCGACGACAGCGACCACCGCGACGGTCGCTGTCCTGCGCGACTGGCGCGGCTGGCCGACGATGCTCGGCACCCTGTGGCGACGCTCGCTGCGGTTCCGCACTCTGTCCATCACACTGCTCGCGACCTCGCTGGCGATCTTCATCACCTGCGTGACGATGGCTCTCGTGATCCAGAACGACCTCTTCATCTCCCGCAAGACGGTCGCTCTCGAAGACGCGCGCCGCGCGGTCGACCAGGCCCAGCGCATCCTCGACGTGGCGGAGGTGGGAGATGATCCCGCTGCGCTCTCGAGCCTCTGGGCCGGCATCCAGGACACGCTCGCTCGCACATCGAGTACCGATCAGCTCGCGGGCTACAAGATCGACACCGGCGCGGACACCGCGCGGCTGAACGGCTTCGAGGCGGGGTTGAACGAGAGCCTGTTGAGCCCGAACCTCCGCGCCCGGGTGGTCAAACTCGACGATCGCCAGGCGTGGCAGTCGGTGGCGCTCCCGGTGGCGGACGGCGCGGCGGTCCCCGGCATCGTCGTGGGGCAGCAGCTGCAGGTGCCCGAGGCCGGACCCTTCGAGATCTACTTCGCCTACGACCTCGGCGATGCCGATCAGACCCTCGTGTTCGTGCAGCGCACACTGTGGATCGCCGGGATCGGGCTGGTGGCCATCGTCGCCGCGATCTCATGGATCGTGCTGCGGGCGGTGGCTTCCCCGATCGTGCAGGCCGCGGAGACGAGCGCACGACTCGCTGCGGGCGAGCTCGGAGTGCGCATCGACGTGCACGGTGAGGACGAACTCGCCGTGCTCGGTCGGTCCTTCAACGCGATGGCCGACAGCATCGAGGCGCAGATCAAGGAGCTCGGCGAGCTGTCGATGGTGCAGCAGCGCTTCGTCTCCGATGTCTCGCACGAGCTCCGCACTCCGCTCACCACGATCCGGCTTGCCGCCGACATGCTCAACGACCAGCGCGAGGAGTTCGATCCCACCACCGCGCGCACCGCTGAACTGCTGCACACGCAGGTGCAGCGGTTCGAGACACTGCTCTCCGACCTGTTGGAGATCAGTCGGTACGATGCGGGCTCGGTGCAGCTCGAGTTGGAGGCGACGAGCCTCGCGCATCTGGCGGAGGACATCATCGATCAGATGCGACCGCTCGCGGAGGGACACGGCACGGAGCTGAGGCTGGTCGCCCCCGGCGGGTATTCGCCGGTCGACATGGACCCGCGGCGTGTGCGGCGAGTGCTGCGCAACCTGATCGGCAACGCCATCGAGCACGGTGAGGGGCGCCCGGTCGTCATCACGATCGACAGCAACCAGCATGCGGTGGCAGCGGGCGTGCGGGACTTCGGGATGGGAATGGAGCCGGACGACGCGGAACGGGTGTTCGACCGATTCTGGCGCGCTGATCCCTCTCGTCAGCGGACGATCGGAGGGACCGGGCTGGGACTGTCCATCGCGCTCGGCGACGCCACGCTGCACGGCGGTACGCTCGCCGTCTGGTCGGAGCTGGGCGTCGGCACGAACTTCGTCCTCACCATCCCTCGTCACGACGGTGTGCTGGACGGCCCGAGCCCCGTCCCGATCGAACCGCAGGAGCCCCTCGCCGAACTCGGGGATGCGACCCAGCCGATCTCCCTGGTTGAGCCTCCTCCCGAGCTCTTCGACGAGAGTGACAGATCATGAATCCGACGAGGTGGACGAGGACGCTGCGCGGCGGCGCGGTGGCCCTCGTGGCGCTCCTGCTCTCGGCCTGTGCCGGGCTTCCGACCAGCGGTGGGGTCTCGGTGGGGCTCGAGCTCGGCGAGTCCACGCAGGATGTCGACTTCCTCCCCGTGGCCTCCGGGCCGATCAAGGGCGCCGGTCCCGAGGAGATCGTCGAGGGATTCCTCGAAGCGGGGATCACGACGTCCGACAACTGGGCGACGGCGCGGGAGTTCCTCGCTCCCGACCTGCAGCGCACGTGGCGGCCGGCGGCGGGGGTGTCGATCGACACCGGAACGGACACGCGGACCATCACCTCGACCGTTCCTCCCGCGGACGTCGAGGATGCAGACTCGGCCGACGTCCAGGTCCTGCTCGATCTGGTCGCCAGCGTCGACGATGCCAACACCTATTCGGAAGCGCTCGGAGCCTCCACCATGCCGTTCACGCTGCAGCGCATGGAGGACGGCGAATGGCGCATCACGGAAGCGCTCGACGGGATCGTGATCGATGAGCCGCGGTTCGAGAACGTCTTCGAGGGGTATCCGCTCCAG
>NZ_JBLVOH010000034.1:0-9763 GCF_053543675.1 Microbacterium umsixpiens | reverse complement strand
CTCCTGCATCCGTCCGAACTCCCTGCATCCGTCCCGGGAAAGGGTACGTCGCGGGTCAGCCGGCCTGCACGTCGAGCACCCAGGTCACGCCGAAACGGTCGGTGAGCATGCCGAAGCCGGCCGACCAGGCCGAGGCCGCCAGCGGCTCGACGACCGTCGCGCCCTCGGCCAGACCGTCCCAGTACCCCCGCAGCTCGTCGAGCGAATCCGCCCGTAGCGACTGGAAGAACGTCCGATCGGTGATGGTCGCGCCGTTCTCCCGGTGCGTGGTGCCGGCGGTCGCCGTCGGGTCCGGGTCGTCCTGCCCGGGGATGTCGTACGCCATCAGCCGCATCCCCTCCGCGGTCTCGAGCTGCCCGAACACGATCTTGTCGAACCCGGGCACTCCCTCCGGCATGCCGAACTGCCCGTAGGTCGCTGCCGTGACCTCGCCGCCGAAGACGGACCGGTAGAAGTCGAGCGCCTGCCGGGCCGTGCCGTGGAAGTTCAGGTGAGTGGTGGTGGTGATGGTCATGGGATGCCTCCTTCTCGCGCGGTCCGCCGTTCGGAACCGCCTGTGGGCAACGATCACAGCGGTAGCGGTCGGTTTCTGTCCTCTACTGCGGGCAGACTGAACCCATGACCGGAAGCTCGTCGCGCATGCTCGCCCTGCTGTCGCTGCTGCAGACGCCGCGCGACTGGCCGGGACTCGTCCTCGCCGAGAGACTGGAGGTCAGCCCGCGCACGGTGCGTCGCGATGTCGATCGCCTGCGAGAGCTCGGCTACCGGATCGCTGCGGTCAAGGGTCCGTACGGCGGCTACCGCCTCGAAGCCGGATCCGAGCTGCCGCCGCTGCTGTTCGACGATGACCAAGCGGTTGCGATCGCCGTGGCGCTGCAGACCGTCCCCTCCAGCGGCATCGACATCGAGGAGGGCGCGGCGCGGGCGCTCGCCACCGTGCGGCAGGTGATGCCCTCACGACTGCGGCACCGTGTCGACGGCATCCGCTTCACGGGTGCCACTGCCGATGTGCGCGTCGATCCGGCGGTGCTCGAAGCGGCGAGCGCGGCCGTGCGCGACCGCCAGGTGCTGCGCTTCGACTACGGCTCCGACCGCGACCGACCTGCCCGTCGCACCGAGCCGCACGCGGTGGTCGCCCGCGAGGGCCGCTGGTATCTGCTCGCGTGGGATCTGGAGGTTGCGGATTGGCGTACCTTCCGGCTGGACCGGATGCAGCCGCGCACCCCTACCGGACCCACGTTCAGCCCGCGTCCGCTGCCGGCGGCGGATGCTGCGACGTATCTCGCGGCTCGGGCGAAGGGGTCGGCGGCCGAGGATCGCTGGCCATGCGTGGGCGAGGTCGTGATCGCACTCCCTGCCCGCGAGGTCGCACCCTGGGTCGACGATGGCGAGCTGGAGGAGCTCGCCGACGGCACATGCCGCATCACGGTCGGCTCCTGGTCGTGGGTCGGGGTGCTCGCCGCGGTCGCCCGGTTCGATGCGCCCTTCACGGTGGTCGGACCGCCGCCGCTGCGCGAGGCCGCTGGAGTTCTTGCGCAGCGGTTTGCGGCGGCGGCGGACTCTTCCTCCTGATCCAGGAGTTTTTACGAACTTCTCCCATTCTCTGCAGCTGCGTCGCCACGGGACGGAATCACTGCAGTCGATGACGTTCACTAGTGCGATGACAAACTTTGCCATCGGTATTAGCGTGGAGGTATGGCCACGATGAACATCTCTCTTCCGGACGCGCTGAAGGACTTCGTCGAAACGCAGGTGGCCGAGCGCGGCTACAGCAACAGCAGCGAGTTCATGCGTGAGTTGATCCGCCATGAGCAGGCCCGCGAGCAGCTGCGATCCCTGGTTGTCGACGGGATGACGTCGGGGCCGGGTTCCGAAGTGGACCAGGCGTACTTCGATCGCCTCCGAGACCGCGTCCACGCAGACGCCGCCGACGCGTGACTGCGGGGCGAGTCGTCACCACCAGGCGGGCGGATGAGGACATCGACGGCGCGGTCACGCGCTACCTCGGCGAAGCAGGGCCGCCGGTCGCGATCGCGTTCATCGACGACCTCCAGCATGCGCTGAGCCGGCTCACTGCGTATCCCTCGCTGGGATCGGCGCGCTTCGAGCTGGTGACCGAGATTCCCGACATCCGCGCCTTCCCTCTTCGAAACCATCCGTACCTCGTCATCTACACAGATGATCCGGACGCCGTGCGAGTCCATCGCGTGCTTCACACGAGGAGAGACATCGCTGCCGCCCTCACCGAGAGCGATCGTGACACCGCGTGGTCGCGACTCGTGCGCACCGGAAGGGTCACCCTCCCCACAAAGAAGGGCGCCCTGTCGCACCCACCGCAGCGACAGGACGAGACATCCGCACAGATCCTCGACGCCATCCGCGCCGACCGCATCTGACCTCCCGCTCTCGCGGGAGAGCCGCCCCAACCACGCCGGTAGACTGAGCATGCCCCGCCGGCCCCTTCCTTTGGAGTGCGCGTGACCACCGCCCCTGCACCTTCCCCCCAGCACGTCCCCGACTCCGTCGAGAACGCGATCGCGACGCCCGAGAAGGAGCAGCCGTACGCGGCCCTCGGACTCAAGCCCGACGAGTACGAGCGCATCAAGGAGATCCTCGGCCGTCGCCCCACCTCGGGCGAGCTGGCGATGTACTCCGTCATGTGGTCGGAGCACTGCTCCTACAAGTCGTCGAAGAACTACCTGCGCCGCTTCGGCCAGAAGGTCTCCGACGAGATGAAGGAACGCCTCATGGTGGGCATGGGCCAGAACGCGGGCGTCGTCGACGTCGGCGAGGGCTGGGCCGTCACCTTCAAGGCCGAGTCGCACAACCACCCCTCGTTCATCGAGCCCTTCCAGGGCGCGGCGACCGGCGTCGGCGGCATCGTCCGCGACATCATCTCGATGGGCGCACGCCCGGTCGCGGTCATGGACGCCCTGCGCTTCGGTGCGGTCGACCACCCCGACACCGCCCGCGTCGTGCACGGCGTGACCAGCGGCATCAGCTTCTACGGCAACTGCCTGGGTCTGCCGAACATCGGTGGCGAGACGGTCTTCGACTCCGTCTACCAGGCCAACCCGCTCGTGAACGCGCTCGCGGTGGGCGTGCTGCGTCACGAAGACCTCAAGCTCGCGAACGCGACCGGAGTCGGCAACAAGGTCGTCCTGTTCGGCGCCCGCACGGGTGGCGACGGCATCGGCGGCGCGAGCATCCTGGCCTCCGACTCGTTCGACTCCACGGGCCCGACCAAGCGCCCCGCCGTGCAGGTGGGCGACCCGTTCGCCGAGAAGGTGCTCATCGAGTGCTGCCTCGAGCTGTACCGCGGCGAGCTCGTCGAGGCGATCCAAGACCTGGGCGCCGCCGGCATCTCGTGCGCGACCAGCGAGCTCGCGGCCAACGGCAACAGCGGCATGAAGGTCTCGCTCGACAACGTGCTGCTGCGCGACCCCACGCTTACGGCCGAGGAGATCCTCATGTCGGAGTCGCAGGAGCGCATGATGGCGATCGTCGCTCCCGAGAAGCTCGAAGCGTTCCTCGAGGTCGTGAACAAGTGGGAGGTCGAGACCTCCGTGCTCGGCGAGGTCACCGGCGACGGACGCCTCATCATCGACTGGCAGGGCGAGCGCATCGTCGACGTCGACCCCTCGACCGTCGCGGTCGACGGCCCCGTCTACGACCGCCCGGTCGCCTACCCGACGTGGATCGACGCCCTCCAGGCGGATGCCGCCGAGAACCTGCCCCGCGCGAACGACCCCGAGACGCTGCGCGAGCAGTTCCTCGCCCTCGTCGCCTCGCCGAACCTGGCCGACACGAGCTGGATCACCAACCAGTACGACTACTACGTGCTCGGCAACACGGCCCTCAGCTTCCCCGACGACGCCGGCATGATCCGCGTCGACGAGGAATCGGGCCTCGGCTTCGCGGTGTCGACCGACGCCAACGGCCGCTACTGCCAGCTCGACCCGTACGCGGGCGCCCAGCTGGCCCTCGCCGAGGCGTACCGCAACGTCGCCGTCACGGGCGCGGTGCCCACGGCCATCACCGACTGCCTGAACTTCGGATCTCCCGAGAACCCCGAGGTCATGTGGCAGTTCGGTCAGACGGTCGACGGCCTGGCCGACGGATGCTACGAGCTCGGCACCCCGGTCACCGGCGGCAACGTCTCGTTCTACAACCAGACCGGCGACGTGCCGATCCACCCGACCCCGCTCGTGGGCGTGCTCGGCATCATCGACGACGTCTCGCGCCGCATCCCCTCCGGATGGCAGGACGAGGGTCAGAACATCTACCTGCTCGGCACCACCTCGACCGAGCTCTCGGGTTCGGCCTGGGCGGACGTCGTGCACGACCACCTCGGCGGACTGCCGCCGAAGGTCGACCTCGCCGGCGAGAAGCGCCTCGCGGGTCTGCTCTCGGCTGCCCGCGATGAGTGGCTCATCTCCTCGGCGCACGACCTCTCCGAAGGCGGCCTCGCGCAGGCACTCGCCGAGGGCGTCATGCGCTTCGGTGTCGGCGCCCGTGTCTGGCTGAACGAGATCATCGAGAGCAACGGCGTGGATGCCGCATCCGCCCTGTTCTCCGAGTCGACCGGTCGCGTGATCGTGACCGTGCCGCGTGAAGACGACGTGAAGTTCCGCGGACTCTGCGAGGGACGCGACTACCCGGTGATGCGCATCGGCGTGACCGACACCGAGGGCGCGAAGCTCGAGGTGCAGGACGTCTTCACCGTGTCGATCGCCGAGCTGCGCGAGCGCTCGCAGGCCACGCTCCCCTCGTACTTCGGTCCGACGGTCACCGAGGTCAGCGCATGAGCGACGTGAGCCGGCAGAACCCGAACGAAGAGGACTACGGCGACCTCGGCGAGAAGCGCAACCGTCGCATCCGTATCGTCGCCTGGACCGTCATCATCGCGCTCATCCTCGGCGGTGGCGGCGCGACCGTGATCACCCTCATCCTCGGCTGAGAGCGGCCGGCCCCTTTTCGGAGACGATGGCGCGCGGAGGCACGTCGCCTCCGTCGGCCGAAAGCACTTCCCGCGGCCTCGTCGCGCGGAGAAGGCCGAAGCAGACGCTTTTCTCCGCGAGAAGAGTTCTGACTCTCGACCCTGTCGCCCTGCGCGCGTACCCTCGGGCGGGAACGGAGGACCCATGACCATCCACCTCAGAGACGTCACCGCGGACGAAGACATCGAGGGGTACCTGCTCGGCTCGCCCGTGAGCATCATGCGTGAGTTCATCACGACACCCGGTCGCGGACCACGTCTGCACCGGCATCCGTACGCCGAGACGTTCGTGATCCGCCGGGGCCGCGCGCTGTTCACGGTCGGCGACGATCAGGTGGTCGGCGTCGGAGGGCAGATCCTCGTCGTCCCCGCGCTCGTCTCCCACCGTTTCGAGGTGCTCGACGGCGGCACATACGAGGCCACGCACATCCATGCGAACGACCGCTTCGTCACGGAGTGGCTCGAGTAGCCACGGCGTCATGCCCCACCCCGCGCGCAGCATCCCTCCCCAGGACGCCGCGAAACAGGTTTCTCCCCAGGCACCGTGATCAACCCTCTGAATGCGGGTGACCCCGCGGAGGATTCGAGGCATCACACACCACCAAGGGGGATGCCATGACCGAGGCGAAGCTCGACCTGATCGCGAAGCTGCTGGCGAAGGCCGAGAGCACGACACCGGAAGAGGCGGAGGCTCTGACCGAGCACGCCGAGCGGCTGATCGTGAAGTACGGCATAGATCAGGCCCGCATCGACGAACGCCGTGGCCGGCTGGGCCAGACACAGGAGCAGATCGTTCACGAGCGGATGCTGTTCAGCGGCGTATACGCCCGGGATCTGCAGGAGATCGGCTCGGGTGTCGCGCAGGCGCTGGGCACGGTGCGGCCGCTCGGGATGGAGGTCTCCGTCGGCGCGGGCCTGCTCCTGGTCGGGTACGCGTCCGACGTCACGCAGGTGCGCACCCTCACCGCGAGCCTCGAGGTGCAGGCCATGGTCGCGATGCGGAAGTGGTGGTCAGTGCAGCGCGAGATCTACCACCGGCACACGGAGTCCGAGAAGCGGCGTGCGCGCAGCGGCTTCCTGCGGGGCTTCGCCCGAGGTGTCATGAGTCGCATCCAGGACAGCCGCCGAACGATCTTCGAGGATGCGGGCACCGGCACCGCCCTGGTCCTGACCTCGCGCCGCGATCGGGTGGACGAGGCGGTCGACGCGATGGCGACCAAGCGCGCCCGACCTCGCCGCCATGCCGATGCCGGAGCCTTCGCATTCGGGCACCGATCGGGGCGAGAAGCGCGAACCGGCGAGCGAGGCCGCCTGACATGACCGAGTCCCTGTACCCCCGGCGCGACGGAAGCTCAGCGGGCGAAGAGGTACCGGACCAGTTCGATGATCCCGCCGGGTCCGTGGCTCTCACGGCCGAGGGACTCCACGATGATCGCGCCCAGGATCGCTCGGCCGATCTGCGCGATCGGGGCGTCTTCCGGCAGCTGACCGTCGCGGATCCCGCCGCGCAGCCGTTCGGACAGGTGCTGCTCGACGCCGAGACTCCCCCCGAGGTGGGCCCCGACCGCGGCGTCTTCGGCGGCGGCTGCGCCCAGCGACTGCAGCAGCGCCTGCCCCTGCGTGGTCGCGAGGATGGCGAAGACCGACTGCAGCCACGTCTCGACGTCGGCGAGCAGGTCGCCCGTGTCCGCCACGACGAAGTCCACGGGGATGAGGCGCCCGTCGACCAGGCAGTCCGCGATGAGCGCACCGCGCGAGGGCCACCAGCGGTAGATGGTCTGCTTGCCGACTCCGGCTTCCTTCGCGATGCCCTCGATAGTCAGCCGGTCGTAGCCCTTCGCGTGGAACAGTCGCGAGGTCGCATCGAGGATCGCTTCACGCGCCGCAGTGCTGCGCACGGGCCCGCTCCGATGCTCGTTGACCATGCGTTCAGGATAGCCACAGATCGCTAGACGAGACGTGCCGTATGATCTTCGAGTCTGAAGGAGACCACTGTGGCATCACTGCTCTACCGTCTGGGTTCGTTCGCTGCGCGCAAGGCGTGGACGGTGATCGTGTCGTGGGTCCTGATCCTCGGCATCGGTGTCGGCGCCTTCCTCACCCTCGGCGGCACGCTCAGCAACAGCTTCGACATCCCGGGCACCGCGTCGGGCGCGGTGACCGACGAGCTGGCCGACAAGCTCCCGGATTCCGCGGGCGGCACCGGAACGGTCGTCTATCGCACCACCGACGGTTCGGCGTTCACCGACGAGCAGAAGCAGGAGATCTCCGACCTCGCTGCGAGTGCCGAGGATCTCGACGGCGTCGCGTCCGTGATCGACCCGTTCGACGCGCAGCAGCAGCAGGCCGACCGTGCGAAGGAGCTCGCCGACGGCCAGAAGCAGATCACCGACGGCCGCGCCCAGCTGGATGCCGCGCAGACGCAGATCGACGAGGGTCGGGCACAGATCGAGGCCGGCCTCACTCAGCTCACGGCCGCGCGCACCCAGGCGGAGCAGGCCGGAGCGGGCCCGGAGCAACTCGCCGCCCTCGACGCCCAGCTGGCGGCACTGAACGCCCAGGCCGCCGACCTCGAGGCCCAGAACGCGAAGCTCGACCAGTCCCGCATCACCCTGCAGGAGAACGCCGATCAGGCGGAGCTGGGCTCGACCCTCCTCGACCTGGCCGACGGCATCGGCGTGGTGTCCGAGGACGGGTCCACCGCGATCGTCAACATCTCTTTCGTCGACCCGCGACTGGAGCTCTCCGAAGAGGTCAAGCAGGGCACGATCGACCACTTCGCCTCCGCACCGGTCGACGGCACCGAGGTCGACTTCGGCACCGACATCGCGCAGGGTGTGCCCGAGATCTTCGGCGTCGGCGAGGCGGTCGGTCTCGTGTTCGCCGCGATCGTCCTCATCGTGATGCTCGGCTCGCTCATCGCCGCAGCCCTCCCCATCGTCACCGCCATCGTCGGCGTCGGTGTCGGAGTCACGGCATCCCTCGCGTTCTCCGGCGTGGTGAACATGGCGTCCGTGACGCCGGTGCTGGGCGTGATGCTCGGCCTCGCGGTCGGCATCGACTACTCGCTCTTCATCGTCAACCGGCACCGCAAGCAGCTGCTCGCCGGAGTACCGGTGCGCGAATCCATCGGCCTGGCCACCGGCACGTCCGGCACCGCCGTGGTGTTCGCCGGAACGACCGTCATCGTCGCGCTCCTCGCGCTCAACGTGACCGGCGTCCCGTTCCTCGGGCTCATGGGCACGGTCGGCGCGGTGTGCGTCGCGGTGGCCGTGCTCGTCGCGATCACCCTCGCGCCCGCCATCCTCGGGCTCGTCGGCGACCGTCTGCTCAGCCGCCGCGCTCGCGCGATGGTCGGGCAGGAGCACGCCGCGGGCAAGCCGGTGAAGCGGATGTCGACCCTGCGCGCCGTCGTCACGACGCTCGTGAGCGTTGTCGCGCTGCTCATCATCGCGATCCCCGCGATGTCGATGCGGCTCGGGCTGCCGGACGGGTCGAGCGAACCGAGCGACTCGACCAGCTACCGCGCGTTCCAGACCGTCGACGAACAGTTCGGCGAAGGCGCGAACGGCCCGCTGCTGGTCACCGCGACCCTCGACGACGCCGTCACCGACGACGATCTGCTCTCCACGCAGGTCACGATCGCGCAGGCCATCGCCGACCAGGACGACGTCGCGGCGGTCGCGCCGATCGCCACCTCCGACGACAACACCCTCCTCGCGTTCCAGGTCGTCCCCGAGGAGGGCCCGAACAGCGCCTCCACCGAGAGGCTCGTGCAGGACCTCCGCACCCTGCCGGCGATCGGCGACGGGATCACCCTCGGCGTCGCGGGTCAGGCCGCGATCAACATCGACATCTCCGAGGCGCTGGCCGGAGTCCTGCCGCTGTACCTGGTGGTCGTGGTCGGCCTCTCGCTGCTCATCATGATCGTCGTGTTCCGCTCGCTGCTGGTGCCGCTCATCGCCACCGGCGGCTTCGTGCTCTCGCTGTTCGCGACGTACGGCCTGATCGTCGCGGTGTTCCAGTTCGGCTGGGGCGCCGAGATCATCGGGCTGCACAGCACCGGGCCGATCCTGAGCTTCCTGCCGGTGATCCTCGTCGGCATCCTGTTCGGCCTCGCGATGGACTACCAGCTGTTCCTCGCCTCCGGCATGCGCGAGGCGTACGTGCACGGAGCCTCGGCGCGCGATGCCGTGGCCCAGGGCTTCCGTGCCGGCCGCTCGGTGGTGACCGCCGCCGCCCTCATCATGGTGTCGGTGTTCGGCGGGTTCATCTTCTCGGAGTCGACGATCATCCGCTCGATCGGGTTCGGCCTCGCGTTCGGTGTGCTGCTCGACGCGTTCGTGGTGCGGATGCTGCTGATGCCCGCGCTCATGCATCTGCTCGGCCGCTCGGCGTGGTGGCTGCCGCGCTGGCTCGACCGCATCCTGCCGAACGTCGACATGGAGGGCGCCGCCCTCGAACGCGATCACCCCGGCATGAAGGCCGTGGCCGTCCCGACGACGACCGACTCGGTGCCGACAAGCGGGCACTCCGCCTGAGGCGCGCGCGTCGCAGATTCGCGTCGAGGTCGCAGAGTTCCGCTGGATCCTGCGACCTCGATGCGAAAGTGCGACGGGTGGGGCCGGGGTGTCGGCGGGGATGCCTAGAGTTGGGCGCATGAGTTCTGACCCCCGCGCGCTGCTGCAGGAGCTGCGCGCTCAGGCCGAGGCCCGGGTGCAGGCCACGGCCGCGCCCCTCGACGAGCTCACCCACGACCGCGAG
>NZ_JBLVOH010000033.1:20196-21911 GCF_053543675.1 Microbacterium umsixpiens | reverse complement strand
GGGGGGGGGGGGGTCCTCTCCGTCCGGGCCGGAAGCGGCCTGCAGCCCTCCGCATCCGAATTAGAATCGACGGTGCGCTGCCACCCCTGGCGCATCCGCTTCGGCGTCCCGACCCCGGCCGCCCGTTCCCCCGAGGACCGCACCATGTCCGAGCCCGTCACCGTCTCCATCCGCCGCGAAGTCGACCCCGGACGCATCACCGAGGCGACCGCCTGGGTGCAGACGGGCGTGAACCTCGCGACGAAGTACCCGGGCTTCCTCGGCTCCGGCTGGGTGCGCGCCGGCGAGGATTCGCAGGTGTGGCACATGCTGTACCGCTTCGCGAGCGAGGATTCGCTCACCTCGTGGGAGCAGTCGGCGGAGCGGGCGTGGTGGCTGTCGATGGGCCAAGGCTTCGTGCGCAGCGAGCGCTCCAAGCGGCGGACCGGGATCGAGGGCTGGTTCGATGAGCCGACCACCGGCACCATCACGCTCCCGTCCGTCGACGGAACCACCGAGACGGTCACGGTCGCCCCAGCTCCTCCCCGCTGGAAGCAGGCGACCTCGATCTGGCTGGGGTTCTTCCCCGTGAACCTCGCCTTCACCTACGCGATGAGTCCGATCCCGGGGTGGAACGAGCTGCCGATCTGGCTGCGCGTGCTCGTCACCACTCTCGTGCTGACGCCGATCATGGCGTACTGGGTGCTCCCGTTCGTCACCCGCTCGCTGCGGAGCTGGCTCACCCGCTGATGGCCGTCCCCGCGTCGAAGGACGAGCTGCTCACCGCGATCCGGACGGAGTATGCCCGCCTGCGCGCCGACCTCGATCGGGTGCCGACGGAGTCCGCCCGAGAACCCGTGCTGTCCGGTCACGTCAAGAGCACGATGATGAGCCCGGCGGATCTTCTCGCGTACTTGATCGGCTGGAACGAGCAGGTGCTCACCTGGCACGACCGTCGCGCCGCCGGGCTCCCCGACGAGATGCCGGCGGCCGGTTTCGGCTGGAATGACCTCGGCGCCTTGGCTCAGCGCTTCTACCGCGACCACGAGGGCGCGTCCTGGGCGGATCTGCGGGCACGCCTCGACGACGCGGAGCAGCGGATCGAAGCGCTCGTCCTGGCCCGATCGGACGCGGAGCTCTACGGCGCACCGTGGTATCGCACCTGGACGATGGGGCGCATGATCTCGCTCAACACCTCATCGCCCTACCGGAACGCCCGCGGCCGCATCCGCCGCTGGCTCCGGACGCTCTGAGCGCGGGCTCAGGTCCCCTTCCCCGGCGAGCCCCCCTCGATAACCACGCCGGCCAGGTTTCCGACCGCGAACACGATGAAGTACTGCGATGCCGAGGCCGGCGGGGTGTCGTAGAAGTTCTCGAGCACGAAGGGCGCGAGCGCGCTACGGCGCTGGCTATGCTCCTTGCTGAAGCGCACCGCGCGCTGACCGGATGGAGGGTGGAATCATGAAGAAATCGACCAAGTTGGCATCGTTCGCCGCCGGGCTCGCCGTCGTGGCGGGGGCCACGCTGGGGGCTGCTCCGGCGTACGCGGAGAACATGTGGGGATACTCCTCGCAGAACCGCACGGCCTGCATCTCGGCGACGGGAGCACAGATGGTAGCCATTGCGAAGGCCGGTTACCGGGTCACCAGCTATTCTCCGTGCGTCAAGAGCTTCAACCGCGGCACCTGGTACACGACGACCATCCGTTACTGACGGTCGACGAGACGAGAGAACGC
>NZ_JBLVOH010000033.1:11694-20176 GCF_053543675.1 Microbacterium umsixpiens | reverse complement strand
GCACCCGGGGGTGCGTTCTCTCTTGTCAGGAGTCAGCTCTCGATGTGCCGCTCGTCGGGGCCGTCGTAGAAGGACAGCGGACGGATCAGCGCGTTCGATCCGGCCTGCTCGATCACGTGCGCGGTCCACCCCGTCACCCGCGCCGCCACGAAGAGTGGCGTGAAGGTCAGGGTGTCGAAGCCGATCAGGTTGTACGCCGGACCCGACGGGTAGTCGAGGTTCGGGTAGATGCCCTTGCGCGCGACGAACTCCGACTCGAGAGCATCGTAGAGGGCCGCGACCTCGGGGCGGTCGTAGTGCTCCACCAGGGTGTCGAGCGCCGCCTTCATGGTCGGCACCCGGGAGTCGCCCTTCTTGTACACGCGGTGCCCGAAGCCCATGATCTTGCGCTTCTCGGAGAGCGCCTTGTCGAGCCAGGGCACGACGTTCTCGGCCGTGCCGATGTCGTCGAAGATGTGCAGCACGGCCTCGTTGGCCCCACCGTGCAGCGGTCCCTTGAGGGCGCCGATCGCGCCGACCACCGCCGAGTAGATGTCGCTCAGGGTCGAGGTGATGACGCGCGCCGTGAACGTCGAGGCGTTGAAGGAGTGCTCCGCGTACAGGATCATCGAGCGGTTGAAGGCGTCGACCACGACCTCGTCCGCCTCTTCGCCGAACGTCATCCAGAGGAAGTTCGCGGAGTAGTCGAGGTCGTCGCGCGGGGCGATGATCTCCTCCCCGCGACGGCGACGCTGACCGTAGGCGACGATCGCGGGCAGAGCGGCGAACAGACGGATGCTGCGCTCGAGGTTCTGTTCGGGGCTGCCACCGGCGTCGAGCACCGAACCGCCCGCACCGGGGTCGGAGGCGCCGATCAGGCTGACCGCGGTGCGGACCTCGTCCATCGGGTGGGCGTCGAGCGGCACCAGGTCGATCGCGGCCTTGACGTTGTCGGCGAGTGCGCGGTTCTTGCGCTCCTCGAGCCGGAACGCCGCGAGCTCTTCCGGCGTCGGCAGCTCGCCGTTCCAGAGGAGGTAGGCGACGGCCTCGAACGGCTGCGTGTCGGCCAACTCCTGCACGGGGTAGCCGCGGTAGAGCAGGCTGTTCGTCTCGGGGTTGACCTTCGAGATCGCGGTCGTGTCGACGACGACCCCCGCGAGGCCCTTCTTGATGTCCGGCTCGGTCATGGTCACTCCTTCGTGTACTTCGACTCGTCGCTTCGCTCCTCGCTCAGCAACCGGGTCGGATGTCCGCTTCGCTGCGCTCAGCGACCGGTGTTGTCGACTGTGAAGTTGAAGACGCCGGAGTCGAAATGGTTGTACGACTCGTAGTCGATCAGATCGTAGAGATCGGCGCGGTGCTGCATCTCGCCGAGCTTCGAGGTCAGGTGCCCCTCGTCGTTCAGCGTATCGAGAGCACGGCCTGCGGCCCCCATCGAGATGCGCAGCAGCGACACCGGCCAGATGACCAGGTTGACGCCGGCATCCCGCAGCTGGTCCGTGGAGAACAGCTCGCTCTTGCCGAACTCGGTCATGTTCGCGAGGATCGGCACGTCGAGCGCCTCGGCCATCGCCTCGAACTCGGCGAGCGTGCGCATCGCCTCGGGGAAGATCGCGTCGGCACCGGCATCCACCAGCGCCTTGGCCCGATCGATCGCGGCATCCAGCCCCTCGATCGCGCGGATGTCGGTGCGCGCCATGATGAGGAAGTTCTCGTCGCGGCGGGCGTCGGCGGCAGCCCGGATGCGCTTGATCGCGGTGTTCTCGTCGACGACGGCCTTGCCGTCGAGGTGGCCGCAGCGCTTCGGATTGATCTGGTCCTCGATGTGCGTGCCGGCGAGCCCCGCATCTTCGAGCTCCTGGATCGTCCTGGCGACGTTCATCGGCTCGCCGAAGCCGGTGTCGGCGTCGACGATCGCGGGGAGGTCGGTCATGCGGGCGATCTGCTTCGCACGGCCGGCCACCTCGGTCAGCGTCGTAAGGCCGATGTCGGGCAGCCCCAGGTCGGCGGAGAGCACGGCGCCGGAGATGTAGACCCCGTCGAAGCCCTTCTGCTCGATCAGGCGGGCGCTCAGCGGGTTGAAGGCTCCTGGGAATCGCAGCAGTTCGCCGCTCGCCAGCCGCTCCCGGAACAGCCGCCGCTTCTCGGCGGGCGTGACGGTGGAGTACAGCATCAGAAGAGTCCCGCAGGCGCCGGGGCAGCCTCGAGCAGCCCGGGCTTGGCGACGATCGACAGCTCGCCGACCTCGGCGGCTGTGAGCTCGGGCAGGCGCTGCACGAGGGAAAGGAACCGCTCGATCTCAGCCGGCTCCAACACGGGCTCGGCGAGCAGACGGAACTTGGCGATGTAGTTCTCGCGCGCGAACGGACGGGCGCCCAGCGGATGCGCGTCGGCCACGGCGATCTCGTCGACCACGGTCGAGCCGTCGGTCAGGCGGATCTCGACGCGACCGCCGAAGGCCTTCTCGGCCGGGTCCTCGGAGTGGTAGCGGCGGGTCCACTCGGCGTCCTCCGCCGTGGTGATCTTGTGCCACAGCGCGACCGTGTCGGCGCGGCCCGCACGCTCGGGGGCGTAGGAGTCGACGTGGTGCCAGCCGCCGTCCTGCAGCGCGACCGCGAAGATGTACGGCACCGAGTGGTCGAGGGTCTCGCGCGATGCGGTCGGGTCGTACTTCTGCGGGTCGTTCGCGCCGGAGCCGATCACGTTGTGCGTGTGGTGGCTGGTGTGGATGACGATCGAGTCGATGTTCTCGGGGTCACGCAGCGCCGGGTTCTCGATCCCGAGCTTGCGGGCGAGGTCGATGAGCGCCTGCGCCTGATACTCGGCCGAGTGCTCCTTCGTGTACGAGTCGAGGATCGCGCGCTTGGGCTCGCCCGCGGCGGGCAGCGGCACGTCGTAGGACGCGTCCTTGCCGTCGAGCATCCACGCGATCACACCGTCTTCGCCCTCGTAGATCGGCGCGGGGCTGGTCTGCCCGCGCATGGCCCGGTCGACCGCCTCGACGGCCATCTTGCCCGCGAAGGCCGGGGCGTGCGCCTTCCAGGTGGAGATCTCGCCCTTGCGGCTCTGCCGAGTGGCGGTCGTCGTGTGCAGACCCTGGCCCACAGCCTGGTAGATCGTCTCGACGTCGAGCCCGAGCAGGGTGCCGATGCCGGCGGCCGCCGACGGGCCGAGGTGGGCGACGTGGTCGATCTTGTGCTTGTGCAGGCAGATCGCGCGCACGAGGTCCATCTGGATCTCGTAGCCGGTCGCGATGCCGCGCACGAGCGCCCGACCGTCCTTGCCGGTGTGCTGGGCGACCGCGAGGATCGGCGGGATGTTGTCGCCGGGGTGCGAGTACTCCGCCGCGAGGAACGTGTCGTGGTAGTCGAGTTCGCGCACGGCCACGCCGTTCGCCCAGGCCGCCCACTCGGGGCTGGTGCGGTGGTCGAGCGCCGCACCGAACAGGTTCGCTCCGACTCCGCCGGTGGAGACGGGGTGGCTGAACGCCTGCGCGCGGGCGGCGTTGATCGGCGCGCGGGTGAGGGATGCCGCGGCCACCGAGGCGTTGTCGATGATGCGGTTGATGATCATGTCGACGACGTCCTGCTCGACCTCGACCCGGTCGGCGGCGACCTCGGCGATCTTCCAGGCGAGCTGGTCTTCGCGCGCGAGGTTCTCGTCGCTGCGGTGCACACGGACGTGATGGGTGACGGTCATTTCTTATCCTTCGCTGTTGCTGGAGTCGAGAGAGTCGAGGATGCCGGTGAGGGCGTTGTGCAGGTGCACGTGGGTGGCATGGGCGGCGAGGTCGCCGTCGCGGGCGGCGAGCGCCTCGGCGATCGTGCGGTGCTCGGCGGCGGATGCCGCGAGTCGGGCGGGCTTGTCGCGGGCCATCCGGCGCACGCGCACGAGGTGCGTGCGCACGGTGCGCAGGGCCGAGGCGATGTAGTCGTTCGCGACGGCCGCATCGAGGGCACCGTCGAACCGGGCGATCAGCGCGTAGTAGGCGTCACGGCCTGCGGGACCGGTGAGGTCGACGTGCGCGAACTCCGCGGCGAGCTCGGCGAACAGACCGGCGTCCCCCCGCACGGCGGCGAGCCGGGCGGAGCTCTCCTCCAGCGCGCGGCGGATCTCGAACAGCGAGCGGATGTCGTCGGCATCCAGGTCGGCGACCACGGTCACGCGCGGCGACTGCTGGACGACGAGACCGTCGCCGGCCAGTCGGCGCAGCGCCTCCCGCATCGGAGTGCGACTCACACCGAGACGCTCGGCCTGCTCGACCTCCCCGAGAACGAAGCCGGCCGGAAGAGCACCCGACTGGATGTCGTCGAGCAGGGCCGTGTACGCGCGATCACTCGCGGAGAAGCGCTCGACAACAGGGGGCATGCCCTCAGTGTATACATAAAGGAGCGGGACGGGCCTCTCAGTCTTTTTCTACGGGCTTCCCGTATACATTCCCGGGGGCGGGCACCGGCTCCACGAACTCCGGAGCGACGGGCTCCCCCAGCTTGACCACGACGACCCCCACGAGAACGAGCACCCCGCCGAGCCCCTGCAGCAGATCGGGAAGCTGGCCGAGCAGCAGCCAGCCGAACAGGAGCGCGGCGACCACCTCGGCGAGCGCAACGAAGGAGGCGAGCCGCGAACCCAGCATCCGCGTCGAGGCGATGCCGAGCAGGTACGCGAGGGCCGTCGCCACGACACCGATCGCCAGCACGGGGACGAACCAGGGCACACTGCCGAAACGGTAGGCGATGTCGTCGGTCGTCCACGCGATCGGCAGGACGCCGATCGCCCCGGCCGCCGTGAGACCGAGTGCACCGATCAGCAGCCCGCTGCCGGCGAGCGCGAGCGGCGGCAGCCCCGTGTCGACTCTGGCCGAGAGCACGAAGTACGTCGCCGCCCCGACCATGGCTCCGAGCGCCCACAGGATGCCGGCCACGTCGACATCGGCCCCCGTGAGGATGTCGAGCATGAGCACCAGCCCGACGATGGCGATGATCGCCCCGATGATGCTGCGGCGCGTCGGCCGCTCCCCCCGTCGCAGCCACAGCCACAGCAGCACCGCGACCGGTGCCGTGTACTCGATGAGCAGCGCCAGCCCCACATCCATGACGGCGACGGCCTGGAAGTAGAAGAGCTGGGTCGCGGTGACGGCGAGCAGTCCGTAGGCGAGGATCATGCCGGCGTTGCGGCGAAGGAGACCCCACCGCCCGCGCAGCGACAGGATCGTGGGGATGAGCAGCACGAGGGCCGCCACCCAGATGCGTGCGGTGACCGCGGCCCCCGGCGTCCACCCCGCGTCGATGAGCCCGCGCGCCCACGCGCCGGACATGCCGAACGACAGCGCGGCCGCGATGGCGAGCGGCAGCCCCAGGCGCACACCGCGTGCGGACGCGACCGCCACGCTGTCATCACTCACCCTGCCCATGATCGATGACGCTACTCGCGCACGCTGTAAGATGTCAACGTGATCTTCAGCGATGACACCCAAGAGGGTCTCCGCGCCGCCGTGTGGCTCGTGAACTCGGCCGAGGATCCGGACACGCTGGTCGACCTCGACGACGAGCGCGCCTTCCTCCGCGAGTTCCCCTACACCGGACGACTCGACCGCGATGAGGACGAGCTCGCCTCCCTGCGCCGCCTGCGCCCGCGTCTGCGATCCATGCTGCTGGCGCCGCGCGACGAGATGGCCGAACTCGTCAACGCCGCCCTCGCCGAGTCCCGCCTCACCCCGCGACTGCTCCGCCACGACGGGGTCGATTGGCACCTCCATGCCGTGGCCGACGAGCATCCGCTGGCGGAGCGCGTGCTGATCGAGACCGCGATGGCGCTGATCGACGTCATCCGCGCCGAGGAGGGCTCGCGCCTCTCCGTGTGTGCGGATGACACCTGCCTGGCGATCGCCCTGGATCTCTCCCGCAACCGCTCGAAGCGCTACTGCTCGACGACCTGCGCGAACCGCAACGCCGTCGCCGCCTATCGCGCGCGCCGGGCCGCGGACTGACGCACGAACTCAGGCGCCGATGTACGCGCCCCGCCAGGTGTACGCCGCGATGGTGTCGGCCTTCATCTCCATGCCGTTCCCGGGCGCCGTCGGCGCCATGTAGGAGCCACCGCGGATGTCGGTCGGCACGACGAAGTGCTCGTGCAGGTGGTCGACGAACTCGATCATGCGGCCCTCGCGGGTGCCGGTGACCGCGACGAAGTCGAACATCGACAGGTGCTGCACCGCTTCGCACAGGCCCACCCCACCCGCGTGCGGGCACACCGGCACGCCGAACTTGGCGGCGAGCAGCAGGTTGGCGATGTTCTCGTTGACGCCGCCGACGCGCACGGCATCGATCTGCATGACGGAGATGGCATCCGCCTGCAGCAGCTGCTTGAAGATGACACGGTTCTGGGCGTGCTCGCCGGTGGCGACGCGGATCGGTGCCACGCCGCGCGCGATCTCGGCGTGCCCGAGCACGTCATCGGGGCTGGTCGGCTCCTCAATCCACGCGGGGTGGAACTCGGCGAGCGCATTCACCCACTCGATCGCCTCCGACACCTCCCAGCGCTGGTTCGCGTCGATCGCGATGGGGAAGTCCGGTCCACACACCTCACGCGCCTTGCGGAAGCGACGGATATCGTCCTGCAGGTCGGCGCCGACCTTGAGCTTGATCTGCGTGAAGCCGTCGGCCATGGCCTCGCGGGCGAGCCGCTCGAGCTTCTCGTCGGAGTATCCGAGCCAGCCGGGACTCGTCGTGTAGGCCGGGTACCCGGTGGCGAGCAGCTGCTCTTCCCGTTCGGCACGCCCCGGCTCGACGGCACGCAGGATGTCGAGGGCGTCCTCGCGGGTGAGGGCGTTCGTGAGGTAGCGGAAGTCGACGAGGTCGACGAGTTCTTCCCGGGTCATGCGGGCGAGCAGCTGCCAGAGGGGCAGCCCCGCGCGCTTGGCCTTGATGTCCCACAGGGCGTTGATGACGGCGCCGATGGCCATGTGCATGACGCCCTTCTCGGGGCCGAGCCACCGCAGCTGCGAGTCGCCGATGATCGCCCGGTAAGTGCCGCCCATGTCGTCGAGCAGGGGTTCGAGCTCGCGGCCGACGAGGTGGTCCGCGAGCGCGTCGATCCCGGCGACCTGCACGTCGTTGCCCCGCCCGATCGTGAAGACGAACGCGTGCCCCTCGATGCCGTCCTCGGCGTCCGTGCGCACGATCACGTACGCGGCGGAGTAGTCGGGGTCGGGGTTCATCGCGTCCGAACCATCCAGGCTCAACGACGTCGGGAAGCGGATGTCGGTGGTGTCGAGGGCGACGATACGGGTCACGGGGGTCCTCTCCATGCACGGCGGATCTCTTCCGTGCGGATACCTTGGAGTGTAAACATCCGATGTCTATACTGTCAACGAGATGGGCCGCAGCGTCGTGGCCTCCCCACCGATCAGGAGAATCATGAAGTTCGCGCGGCTCGGCACCCCCGGCACGGAGATCCCCGTCCTCGTGGAGGGTGACCACTACCTCGACCTCCGCTCTCTGACATCCGATGTGAACGGCGACTTCCTCGAGAGCGACTTCGTCGCCAGGGTCTCGGCGGCCCGCGATGCCGGGGAGCTTCCGGAACTCGCGGATGCCGCGGCGATGCGCATCGGCGCACCGATCGCCCGTCCGAGCGCCGTGATCTGCATCGGCATGAACTACGCCGCCCACGCGGCCGAGTCGGGTTCGGAGCCGCCGACCATCCCCATCCTCTTCCTGAAGACGCCCAACACGGTGGTCGGACCCGACGACGCGGTGACGATCCCCCGCGGCAGCGAGAAGACCGACTGGGAGGTCGAGCTCGGCATCGTGATCGGCGCTCGCGCGGCCTACCTCGACTCCCCCGAGGAGTCGCTCGCCCACGTGGCCGGCTTCGTCGCCGCGAACGACGTCTCGGAGCGGGCGTTCCAGATCGAGGTGTCGGGCGGGCAGTGGTCCAAGGGCAAGATCGCCCCGGGATTCAACCCCACCGGCCCGTGGCTCGTCACTCCCGACGAGGTCGACCACCACGCGCTCGGACTGCGCAGCTTCGTCAACGGCGAGCCGCGGCAGGACTCGAACACGAGCGACATGATCTTCACGGTCGAGCACATCGTGCACCACCTGTCGCAGTACGTGACGCTCGAGCCGGGCGACCTGATCCTCACCGGCACCCCGCAGGGCGTGGCCCTCTCGGGCACGTACCCCTACCTCGCACCCGGCGACGTGGTCGAGATCGAGATCGACGGCCTCGGCCGGCAGCGGCAGGAGTTCGTGGCATGGGAGGCACAGAGATGAGCGCACTCGACGGACTGGTGGCGATCGTCACCGGCGGAGCATCCGGGATCGGTGCGGCGATCGCACAGCGCCTGCGCGCCGACGGGGCGACCATCGCGATCCTCGACCGCGACACCGCCGCGGCCGACCCCGCGTTCACGGCCTTCACCGCCGACGTCTCGGATCGTGCAAGCGTCGACGCGGCCGTCGCGGCCGTGGCCGAGAGGTTCGGGCGCATCGACATC
>NZ_JBLVOH010000033.1:7764-11674 GCF_053543675.1 Microbacterium umsixpiens | reverse complement strand
GGGATCGGCGCGCAGGGCGACGTCGCGGCGAACGACGACGACGAGTGGGCGCGCGTGCTCTCGATCAACGTGACCGGCATCGCCCGCGTGACGGCGGCGGCATTGCCCTGGCTGCGGAAGTCGCCGGCGGCGGCGGTCTGCAACACGGCATCCATCGCCTCCACCACCGGACTCCCGCAGCGGGCGCTGTACAGCGCGTCGAAGGGGGCCGTCTCGGCGCTGACCCGCGCGATGGCGGCCGACCACCTGCGCGAGGGTATCCGGGTGAACGCGGTCAACCCCGGCACGGCCGACACCCCCTGGGTCGGGCGACTGCTGGATTCGGCCGTCGACCCCGCGGCCGAGCGCGCCGCGCTCGAGGCCCGCCAGCCGCACGGACGACTCGTCGACCCCGACGAGGTCGCTGCCGCGGTCGCCTACCTCGTGAGCCCCGGAGCCGGTTCGACGACCGGCACGTCCATCGAGGTCGACGGCGGCATGGCGCGGTTGCGGCTTCGCGCGGAGTGAGTTCCGCGCGACGTCAGCCGCGGCTGCCGCGGAACCAGCCCCGGATGCCGTGACGCGGAGGCTCCGCGGTCGGCGCCTGCGGCCGGGCATCCGTGCGATAGAACTGCTCGGCGGTGGTCCAGAAGATCGCGTCGAGGTCATGCCCCCGCGCATCCGCCCAGGCGATCACCGTGTCGGCCCAGCGCGTGCGGGCCGTGGGCTGGTAGGTCGGCGAGCCGTCCTCCGGTGCGTGCGGGTCGTCGTCCTCGGCCGGTCCGATGACCGAGACGGGCCAGTCGCTCCCCCACATCAGCCGCTCGATCCCGAACGCATCGGCCGCCACATCGAGGAACGGGATCAGCTGCGCCGCGTCCCAGTCCCCGCCGGCCTCGCCGGGCAACCCCGAGAGCTTGCAGAAGGTGTTCGGATGCCGCGCCAGCTCGGTCAGGTCGCGGGCCCATTCCGGGGTCGGCGCCAGCGGAGCCGCGGCCGTGCCCACGGCGGGCTTCCCCAGATGATCGAGCACGAGTCGCAGCTCCGGGATGGCTCCGGCGAGGCGGGCGACATCCGGCAGCTGCGCGGCGCGCACGCACGCGTCGAAGGTCAGACCGCGCGCGGCGACCTCGCGCGCACCGGTCACGAAGGCCGCCGACACCGCCAGTCCGTCGGGCTCGCCCTGCAGGTTGTGCCGCACGCCGACGACGAGCGGCTCGGCCGCGAGACCTTCGAGGTGCGCGACCGTGTCGGTCCCCCGGTCGAGGCGGATGCCGGCGACGATGCCGACCACTCCGAGCGCGGGCGCGAGCCCTGCGACCCAGAGCACCTCATCGAGGAAGTCGTCGTCGACCGTCCCGGCCTGCACGAACACGCACTTCTCGGTCTCGGCACGCTCCAGGCGGGCGTGCTCGAGTTCCAGGTCGGCGAACCGGTACGCCATCGGGCCTTCGAGCCACGTGTAGGTCAGCGCCTCCGGATCCCACAGGTGCAGATGTGCATCGAGAACTCGCATCCCCTCATCCTGCCGCAGACATCGGAGCAATCGCTAGGATGACGCCATGGCTGTGACGGACGACGCGATCGCGAAGATCAAGGCGATGATCGTGTCGGGCGAGCTGACCCCCGGTGATCGCCTGCCTCCGGAGAAGGAGCTCTCCGAGCGGCTAGGTCTCTCCCGCAGCTCGATGCGCGAGGCGGTCAAGGCGCTCGAGGTCATCCGCGTGCTCGACGTGCGGCGCGGCGACGGCACCTATGTGACGAGCCTCGAGCCCCACCTGCTGCTGGAGGCGATCTCGTTCGTCGTCGACATGCACGACGACGACTCGATGCTCGAGATCTTCGCCGTGCGCCGGATGCTGGAGTCGCAGGCATCGGGCCTCGCCGCCACGCTGGGCACCGACGAGCAGATCGCCGAGCTGCAGCGCGAGGTCGAGGGCGTGGATGCCTCCGTGAGCATCGAGGAGCTCGTCGACCACGACATCCGCTTCCACCGCGAGATCGTGGCGATGGCGGGCAATGCGTACCTCGCGAGCCTGATCGAGCACCTGAGCAGCCAGACCGTGCGTGCCCGCGCCTGGCGGGGCCTCACCGAGAGCGGCGCCGTCGAGCGCACCCTGTCGGAGCACCGGGCGATCGCCGACGCGGTCGCCCAGCGCGCCCCCGCACTGGCGACCTCGCTGACGACCGCGCACATCGCGGGCATCGAGCGCTGGCTGCGCCACGCGACGGCACCCTGAGCGCGGGCTCGCTCCCTGCACGGCATCTGCACCGGCCGATAGTCTCGAGGGTATGAGCGACTGGACCAGCACCGCGATCGCCCTGCTGGAAGCCGACGCGAACCGCAGTGCCGACACGCACCTGCACCTCTTCCCGCTGCCGCCCGAGTGGGGCATCGACCTGTACCTCAAGGACGAGTCCGTCCACCCGACCGGGTCACTCAAGCACCGTCTGGCGCGCTCGCTCCTCCTCTACGGACTGGTCAACGGCCGCATCCGGGAGGACACCACGCTCGTGGAGTCGTCGAGCGGATCGACCGCCGTCTCCGAGGCGTACTTCGCCCGCATGCTGGGGCTGCCGTTCATCACGGTGGTGCCGCGCTCGACCGTGCAGGAGAAGATCGACCTCATCGAGTTCTACGGCGGCACCTGCCACTTCGTCGACCGCGCCGAGGACATGTCGCCCGAGGCGCAGCGCCTCGCGTCCGACTGCACCGGCCACTACCTCGACCAGTTCACGTTCGCCGAGCGCGCGACCGACTGGCGAGGCAACAACAACATCGCGGAGAGCGTGTTCAGTCAGCTCGCGCAGGAGCGGCATCCGATCCCCACCTGGATCGTGACCGGCGCCGGAACCGGCGGCACGAGTGCGACGTTCGGGCGGTACGTGAAGTACCGCCGCCACGAGACGCGCATCGCCGTGGTCGACCCCGAGGGCTCGGCGTTCTATGACGGCTGGGCCGGCACGGTCGACCCGCCCGCCGGGCGCCCGAGCCGCATCGAGGGCATCGGCCGGCCGCAGGTCGAGGCCTCGTTCGTGCCCACCGTGATCGACGAGATGATCCGGGTGCCGGATGCCGGGTCGATCGCCGCGATCCGGATGCTGCGCGAGCGCACCCTGCACTGGGCCGGCGGCTCGACCGGCACGAACCTGTACGGCGCGTTCCAGCTGATCGCCCGGATGCGGGTCGCGGGCGAGACCGGCAGCGTCGTCACTCTGATCTGCGACAGCGGGGTCCGCTACGCGGGCACGTACTACTCCGATGAGTGGGTCGCGGCGCAGGACTGGGACCTCGCCCCGCACCGCGCGCGGCTCGATCGGTTCCTGGAATCGGGCGTCTGGGGCGAGTGACGGCGTCGGGCTACGCTGGCCGCATGACAACTCTGATCCTCACCGTCGCGGGTGCAGACCGTCCTGGCCTCGTGGCCGCTGTCGCCGATGTCGTCGAGGCGCACGGCGGCAACTGGGAGAACAGCTCGCTGGCGGAGCTCGCCGGCACGTTCGCGGGCGTGATCGAGGTGTCCGTCGCGGAAGACCGGGCACCCGAACTGAGCTCCGCGCTGCGCGGGCTCCAGGGGCAGGGACTGCTGACTCTCGCCGTACTCACCGGGACGCCGGATGCGGATGCCGCCGACGATCGACTGCTCGAGATCCAGGTGCTCGGCAACGACCGACCCGGCATCGTGCGCGAGGTCTCGGCCGTCCTGAGCGCCCACGCGCTGAGCATCGAGGAGCTCGCCACCGAGACCCGGGATGCGGCGATGGCCGGCGGCCGCCTGTTCGAGGCATCCGTCTCCGCGAAGGTGCCGGCATCCGTCGACCTGGATGCGCTGCGCGACGACCTCGAGCGCCTCGCCGCCGAGATACAGGTCGACATCACCCTCGGCTGACCGGAACCCGACCGAGCTACCCCCGGACAACGAGAAGGGGG
>NZ_JBLVOH010000033.1:0-7707 GCF_053543675.1 Microbacterium umsixpiens | reverse complement strand
CCCCCTTCTGCGTGTCTGGCCTCAGGTCAGGCGCGCCTTCGGCGACACCGAGTACGTGTGCTCGGCGTCGCGATTGACTGCGTCGCCCAGGGCCGTGTCGATCGCGGCCAGGGTGTCGGCGTCGAGCTTCACGCCCGAGGCCTTGACCGTCTCGGCGAGCTGCTCGGGACGGGAGGCTCCGACCAGCGCCGCCGCGACGTTCGGGTTCTGCAGCACCCATGCGATCGCGAGCTGCGGCATCGAGAGACCCGCCTGCTCGGCGATCGGCTTCAGCCGCTGGACGGCGGTGAGGATGTCGTCCTGCAGGAAGCTCTTGATGAAGTCGGCGCCGCTGTGCGGGTCGGTCGCGCGCGAGCCCTCGGGCACCGGCTGGCCGGGCAGGTACTTGCCGCTGAGCACGCCCTGCGCCATCGGCGACCAGACGATCTGCGAGATCCCGAGCTCTTCGGAGGCCGGCACGACCTTGCCCTCGATCACGCGCCACAGCATGGAGTACTGCGGCTGGTTCGAGATGAGCTGGATGCCGAGCTGCGTGGCGAGAGCGTGCCCCTCGCGCAGCTGTTCGGCCGTCCACTCGGAGACGCCGATGTAGAGCGCCTTGCCCTGACGGACGACGTCGGCGAACGCCTGGAACGTCTCCTCGAGCGGGGTCTCGTAGTCGAAGCGGTGCGCCTGGTACAGGTCGACGTAGTCGGTGCCGAGGCGCTGCAGCGAGCCGTTGATCGATTCGAAGATGTGCTTGCGGCTCAGGCCGGTGTCGTTCGGGCCCTTGGGGCCGGTCGGGAAGTAGACCTTCGTGAAGATCTCCAGCCCCTCGCGGCGCTGCCCCTCCAGAGCCTTGCCGAGCACGACCTCCGCCGCCGTGTTGGCGTAGGTGTCAGCGGTGTCGAACGTGGTGATTCCGGCATCCAGTGCGGCGTGCACGGTCTTGACGGCGGCGTCGTCACCGACCTGCGAGGCGTGGGTGACCCAGTTGCCGTAGGTGATCTCCGAGACCTTGAGACCGCTGTTGCCGAGATAGCGATAGTTGACCATGGAACAACGCTACTGGCTGCGTGTGATGACGGGGCTGGATGCCGGCATCCGCCGTCATGCGGGAGCGACAGCCGCCGGCCGGCGCATCAGCATCACGAGGGGGACGACGACGAGCGCGACGCCGGCGAAGAGGCTCACGGCATAGAGCGGTCGCGCCCAGGGCGAGTAGTCCCCGCCGCTGATCCCGAACGTGTCGGCGAGGCTCATTCCCACGCCGAACGACGCGGCGAAGTAGCCGAACGCACCGAGCATCAGCAGCGCCAGGAAGCTCATCACGGGAACCATCGGATGTGCGCGCCCGCGGATCGAGGCGATCGCGACCACCACCGCCAGCGCCACACCGATGCCGAGGATGAAGGCCACCGGCTCCCACAGCAGGATCTCGCCCGCAGCATCCATCTCGGCGCGGATCTCGTCGAGCGTGCGCCCGGGAACGGCGGCGAGCGGATTGAGCACGAGGATCTGCACCGCGGCCACCGCCGCGTAGGCCGTGACGGCAAGCACGCCGACGATCGAGATCCAGAGGGTCCGGCGCGGCAGCGGTGTCATGCGGGTCATCCTAGGAAGGCATCCCGAGAGTCTCCCGATACTCACGCCAGGCCGCTCCGAGACGACGGATGCCCTCGGCGAGCACATCGTCCGGTGCGGTGAACGGGATGCGGATGTGGTCGTCCGGAGACACCGACACCGCGAACGCCGCGCTCCCCGCGATCGAGACGCCGTGCGTCGCGGCCACCCGGGCGAGCGCGTCGGCGGAGCCGGCGGGAACCCGGACCCACAGCGACAGCCCGCCGCGCGGCGGCTCGACCTTCCAGTCGGGCAGATGCTCGGCCATGAGTTCCTGCAGCAGCCGCAGGCGCTCCTGGTGGATGCGGCTGTTCGCCCGACGGAGGTCGTCGGCGCGGGCGATGAGATCGAGCGCGAGAAGCTGCCCCGGCACGCTCGTGGACTGGTCGGCGAGCTGCCGCGCGCCGCGCAGCCGACGCACGAGCACCGGGTCGGCGCGCAGCCACCCGATGCGCAGCCCCGCCCATACCCACTTCGAGACCGACTCCACGACGATGATCGGCGCGTCCGCGCGCTCGGCCGCGAGGGTCGGCGGCACCACCCCGTCGAAGGAGATGCCGGCCACGACACGGTCCTCGATCACCGGCACGCCGTACTGGGCGGCGAGTTCGGCGACGCGATGCCGCGCGGCGGCGGGGAGGCGAGACCCCGTGGGGTTCTGGTGGTGCGGGTTGAGGGCCACGAGCACGGGCCGCAGCCGGGCGAGCGCCTGCTCGAGTGCGTCGACATCGAGTCCGTCCGGCCCCATCGGGACGCCGTGCACCGTGCCACCGCGCAGCCCGACCGAGTCGGTGACGCCCGGCCAGGTGATCTCCTCGGCGAGCACGATGTCGCCGGGGCCCACGAGCGCGTTGACGACGAGGCTGATGGCCTGCTGCGCGCCGTGCGTGACGAGGATCTGCTCGGGTGTCGTCGGCGTGCCCTCGGCGGCATACATGTCGGCGATGAGGGTGCGCAGCGCGGGGAGGCCCGCCGGGTCGGTCTCGGGCAGCAGCGCCAGCTCGAGCCGCGGCTTGTGCTCGCTGATCAGCTGCACGCCCAGCTCGGAGATCTGCGGCACGGTCCGCAGCAGGTCGATCGCATTGGGCAGGGCCGAGAACAGCGCCTCACCTCGTCCCTGCCGCTGCACGGGGGCGATGGATGCCGCCGCACCGGCGACGCGCGTGCCGCTCCCCTGCCGCCGGTCGACCAGGCCGCGCTCGGCGAGATCGGCGTACGCGGCGACGACCGTGCCGCGCGACACGGAGCTCGCCGCGGCGAGGGCACGCTCCGCCGGCAGACGGTCGCCGGGGCGCAGCTCGCCGCCCGCGATCAGAGCCTCGATGCCGCGGGACAGCCGCGCCGCGAGCGTGCCGTCTCCGTGGGTCCATCTGCCCAACCGGGCGGAGAGCGCCTCCGAGGCGACCTCGCCCGCACGGACGAGAGTCGGCGATGAACCTGCGGATGGCGCAGGAATGGCCGATCCATGGTCCACCGGCCGAGTATTGGCCCTGTCATCGACGCTCATGAGACCTGATTCTGGACCAATGAGCACCTTCACGACCACTCCTCCGGCAGATCTCGGTCCAATCAGGCCCGATTGGACCATCGGTCAGCTCATCGAATGGCTGAGCGACGACTCCCGCCAGCACGACCCCGCGCTTCAGCATCCGCTGTCCCTGATCGAGGCGGCACTGACCGGCGAGCAGTGGTCGCGGCCGCCGTCGACCGTCGCCCTGATCCGCTCGCTGACCCACGCCGTACCGCAGCACGGGTCATCCGTGATCGCCGACGTCCTGCTCCCGTCGCGAAGCCTCACGCTCGTCGCCTAGGCGCGACGGTGTCCCGGGAGCGCGGGCCAGGTCAGGTGGCCTGAGCGGAGGCTGACGGAGGCGATGGCGCCGGAGTCGTCACGATCTCGGCGCGGTCGCGGAAGCCCTCCGCCGTCACCCGGTCCAGGGCGACCTGCTTGCGGATGGCCGCGGCCTTCTCATACAGGCTCGGGTCGCCGTAGCTCGTGAGCACCTTGACCAGCACGGGCAGCAGCTCGATCATGAAGAACAGCGCCGCGATGAGGATGTGCGCCCACAGGATCGTGGGCTCCTTCTCGCTCAGGCGGTTCAATCCGCTGATCTGGCTGAGCAGCCCGACGGCTCCGGCGTTGCCCTGGGCCACGGCATCCGCGCGCGCGTTGTACGCGGCGAGCGCCTGGTCGTAGGTGTCGCGGGCGGCCGGCAGCTGGGACTTCGCCTGCTCGCGGTTCGTCGACTCCGACGTCGAGGTGTTCTCCTTGGCGGCGGTGCCGGCGGCGGCGAGCTCCTCGTTCGCGGTGCGCAGCTGGGCGGCGAGCGCGTCGTACGTCTGCTGCGCCTCGGCGAGTTGAGCTTTGGCGGCGTCCGAGCTCGCGCCCTCGCCGTTCACGCCGGTGCAGCCGGGAACGGTGCCCGCGCCCTCACCGGTCAGCTCGCACTGGTAGAGCACGCGCGCCTGGTCGATGACCTTCTGCTGCTCGGTCATCTTGGCGGTCACGTCGTCGACCGTGGCCTGGGCGGCCGACTCGGTCGCCGAAGAGGATTCGGTGCCCGCGACGATGCCGGTCGCGGCCTGGTTCTCGAGCTCGGCGACCTTGGCGGTGGCGGAGTCCAGCGCGATCTTCTCCGGACCGGTCTCGAGCGCCTCCTGATCGGACTGCGACTGCGTGATGTTGGTCGACGCGACCTCGCGGGCGATGTCGTTGTGGAAGATCTGCAGCACGAGCGGCTCGGCGACGACGAAGCCGATGATCGCGGCCATGATCACACGCGGGATCGCGAGGCCGATGAGCCGCCACACGTTCCGCGTCGAGCTCATGGTCGAGGTGAGGAAGCGATCGAGGTTGAAGATGATGAGCGCCCACACGAGCGCGAGCGGCACGGCCAGCCAGATCGCGGCCTGCACACCGGTGGTGAGCGCGAAGAGCATCGAGATGGCGGAGACCAGCGCGGTGCCGGCGAGCACGAAGAACATCTGCACGAAGCGCGGCGTCTCGCCGGGGACGCGGTCGAGGATCTCGCCCTCCGCGCCACCGAGGATCGCGAGTGTCCGGGCACGGGAGCCGGGAGTGCGCGGGGCACGCTTCTTGCGGGGCTTGCGGACGCGGGGCTCGCGCGGGGGCTTCACGGGCGCGGACTCGTCGGCGGCGACCGCATCGGCGATCGGGGTCGCCTCGGCGGGGTCTGCGACGGGAACCTCGCGGGTGGCGTCGTCGGCGCCGGTCGGCTCGAATTCGCGCAGGAAGTCGAGGTCATCGGTGACGGCGTCGGGTTCGCCGTCGATGATGATCCGACCCTGCGAGTCGTAGCGACCCGGTCGATGGGCGGAATAGGGCATCCGAACAATCTACGAAATATCGCCTGTGGATACCGTGGAAAAGTCCTTGGAGTGCCTCACAGGTTCCGTGCCGTCCGACGGATTCAGGATGCCGGAAGCAGCCGATCGAGAGCAGCGGCGTAGGCGGACAGGCCGTCGTCGAGGGCGAAGTGTCCGGCGGCGGCGAGGGTGCCGAGCCCGTGGATCAGGCCCCACAGCGCGACGACATCGGTCGGTCGGTCGAGTCCCACCGCGGCTGCGCCCTCGGCGAGCACGGCCTCGAGCCCGTCGATCAGCGGCGCCATCGTGGCGGTCGGCGATCCCGGGATGCAGACGGTCGGGTCGTAGACGGCGTCGAACGCATGCGGATGCTCGATCGCGAAGCGGATGTAGGCCGACCCTCCGTCGATGAGCGCCGCCCGCGGGGTCGAGGCTTTCTCGGCGGCAGCGCGGACCTGGTCGAGGAGGTCGGCCATGCTGCGCTCGGCGATCGCCTTGAGCAGTCCGAGCCGGTCGGAGAAGTGATGGTACGGCGCGTTGTGGCTGACGTTCGCGGCCCGCGCGACCTCGCGCAGGCTGATCTCCGCCGCCGGCATCCGCTCCAGCAGCTGCATCGCGGCGTCTTCCAGGGCACGGGCGAGATCGCCGTGGTGGTAGCCGTCCTTCGAACTTGACATGAGCAACATCATCTCCTATCTTGACACTGTCCACCAGCTTGACACTGTCCAGATAGGAACCACGCCATGACCGCTCTCGTGATCGACGGCCACCCCGACGCCCGCTCCTTGACCGCCTCGCTCGCCCAGCGGTACGCCGCCGGGCACGGCGATGCCCGCGTGCTCGCCCTGCGCGACCTCGACTTCGACCCCAACCTGCGCTTCGGCTACCGCGAGCGCATGACGCTCGAGCCCGACCTCGTCGAGGCAAAGCAGGCTCTGCACGATGCCGACACGATCGTCATCGCGACACCGGTGTGGTGGGGCGCACCGCCGGCCCTCCTCAAGGGCTTCTTCGATCGGGCGCTGCTGCCGCAGCAGGAGTACCGCTACTCGAAGCTCGGCCTCCCCGAGGGCCTGATCCCCGCGCGCCGTGGACGTCTGCTCCTGCTCGCCGACACTCCCTGGTTCTTCCTGCCGTTCACCGGCCTCCCGGCACAGACGCAGATCGTGCGCAACACCATGAAGTTCTGCGGCATCCGCTCGGTGCGCACGCACCGCATGCTCGGAGTGAAGGATGCCAAGGCGGCGACCATCACGCGCTGGCTCGACCGGGCCGAGCAACTCGGCACGACAGACGCCCGCCGCGCGGGCGGGACTCAGGCCATCGCGGCGGAGGCGGCCTCGTCTTCGGTGGTGGCGACGAGCTGACCGCAGGCGCCGTCGATCTCCTTGCCGCGGGTGTCGCGGAGGGTCGTCGGGATGCCGGCGTCGTTCAGGCGGCGCACGAACTCGTTCGTGACGTCTTTCTCGGATGCCGTCCAGATCGAGCCGGGCGTCGGGTTCAGCGGGATCGGGTTCACGTGCACCCACCCGCGTCCGCGCTGATTGAGCTTCTCAGCCAGCAGGTCGGCGCGCCAGCCGTGGTCGTTCATGTCCTTGATGAGCGCGTACTCGATCGACACGCGGCGGCCGGTCTTGGCGTAGTAGTCGTAGGCGGCATCCAGCGCCTCATCGACCTTCCAGCGGGAGTTGACCGGGATGAGCTCGTCGCGCAGGTGGTCGTCCGGTGCGTGCAGCGACAGCGCGAACGTGACCGGGATGCCCTCGTCAGCGAGCTTCTTGATCGCCGGCACCAGGCCGACGGTCGACACGGTGATGCCACGGGCGCTCATGCCGAGGCCGTCGGGCTGTGCGGCGACCATCGACCGCACCGCATCCATCACGCGCTTGTAGTTGGCCAGCGGCTCGCCCATCCCCATGAAGACGATGTTCGAGACGCGCTCCATGCTGTGGTCGTCGGACTTCTTGCCGCCGAGCCCGCCCTCGGCGATGAGCCGGTTGGCGCGGACGATCTGCTCGATGATCTCGGCGGTCGACATGTTGCGGGTCAGACCCGCCTGGCCGGTCGCACAGAACGGGCAGTTCATGCCGCAGCCGGCCTGGCTCGACACGCACAGCGTGATGCGGCCGGGGTAGCGCATGAGCACCGACTCGACCAGGGCGCCGTCGTGCAGACGCCACAGGAACTTGATCGTGTCGCCCTTGTCGGTCTCGAGGCGGCGCACCTCGGTGAGCAGCGGCGGCAGCATCCCGGCGACCAGCTGCTCCCGGGTGTCGGCCGGGAGGTCGGTCATCTGCTCGGGGTCGGACGTGTAGTGGCGGAAGTAGTGCGTCGACAGCTGCTTCGCGCGGAAGCCGGGCAGCCCGAGCTCCTTGACCTTCTCGATGCGTTCGGCCGGTGTGAGGTCGGCCAGGTGCACGGGCGGCTTGCCGCGCTTGGGGCTCGCGAACTGCAGGAGCGGACGCCCCTCGGCATCCTTCTGCTGGGTCCACCCCTCGGTCGCCGGGCGCACCTGTGGCTTCTTGGTCTCGCGGACCGCCCCCGAACGGGACGACGCGGGCGCTGCCTGTGGGCGCGTCTCGCGCGTGCGGGGAGTCTCAGTCATACCTTCCAGGGTACGCGGTACCGGGTGGGAAGTGCCTGGAGCGCAGGCGGCCCGACCCGACTCACCCCAGCAGCGGGCGCTGTGCGGCGCGCTGACCCTCGTACTCCGCGCGCGCCCGTCGAGCCGTCTCGGTGCGCGAGACCTCGGCCACCGGCACATCCCACCAGCCCTCG
>NZ_JBLVOH010000032.1:9521-20678 GCF_053543675.1 Microbacterium umsixpiens | reverse complement strand
CTACCGAGACGACCGGGGTGCTGCTCACCCGCACACCCTTCGCCTCCAGCGTCCGCACGTCTTCGTCGGCGAACGCCTCGTCGACGGGGAACACGGTGATGTCGCCGACGATCCTGCCCAGCAGGCCGATCAGGTGCTCCGCCCGTGGCGCTGCGCCGACGATGCCGATCGGCTTGTCCGCGTGCTCGTGTCCATCGCAGAACGGGCACATGAATGCGCGCGTGCCCCACAGATCCTGCAGTCCGGGGACGTCGGGCAGATCGTCCGCGACTCCCGTGGCCAGGATCACGCGACGTCCGTCGACCGTCGAGCCGTCGGCCAGGGCGACCTGGAAGCCCCCCTCGCTTCCGGAGATGCCGGTCGCACCGGTGTCGCGGACCTCCACGTCGGCGTAGGCGGCGAGCTCGGCGCGGGCGGTGGCGCGGAGCTCCGCCGGGGGTGCGCCGTCTTCACCGATCATGTTGTGCATGTGCAGGACGGTGCCGTTGCGGTACTCGCCCGAATCGAGGAGCAGCGTCGAGCGGTGCATGCGTCCGAGGGTCAGAGCGGCCTGCAGTCCTGCCGGTCCTGCGCCGATCACGATGGCGTCGTACATGGTGGTCCTTCCGGTGGATGTTGCGTTCTCCGCCAGTCTGTGACTTCATGTCAACATGAAGTCAAGCGCTGAGCATCCGTGGTCCGTCGGCGATGTCGCTGCCCGTTTCGAGCTGCCCACGAACGTGCTGCGGCACTGGGAGTCGGTGGGTCTGCTGCGGCCGCCGCGTGACTCTGCCGGTCGCCGCCGCTACGGCGAGGACGAGGTCGTCCGCATCGCCGTGATCCAGCGCAGCAAGGCCGCCGGGATGACGCTCGACCAGATCGCCGTGCTGCTCGACGACGGAAGTGCGGGGCGGCATCAGGTGCTGCAGCAGCATCTGGACGACCTCGATCGGCGCATGGAGGAGATGCGCCGGTCGCGTGAGATGACCGAACATGCCATGGGCTGCCGGGCTCATGACATCGCGACCTGTCCGCGATTCCGGGCCGGCGTCGACGACGTCCTGGCGCGGTTCTGACCGGGGTCTCAGGCCCTTCCGCATCCACCTCGTGCATAGGATCCTCTGCGTAAACTCGGAGTCGTGCCACGCGATTCGACGGTCCGTCAGATCCGCAGCGGCCGCTCCTCCCGCACCCGGCGTTCACGCCGTGCGGTCGGTGCCGCGCTCGCTGCGGTGCTCGCCATCGGTCTGAGCGCCTGCGCTCCCGATCCGGTCAGCCAATCCTTCCTGAGCGGCGAGAACACCGGCTACGTCGCGGCGGACGGCGCGATCGTCGAGATCCCCGTCGCCGAGCGCGGCGAGCCCGTGGAGTTCGGAGGAGTCACCGAGACCGGCGAGAAGTTCGACAGCGCCGACATCGCCGGAGACGTCACCGTCGTCAACTTCTGGTACGCCGGGTGCGCGCCGTGCCGGCTCGAAGCCGCCGACCTCGAAGCCGTGTGGCAGGACTTCTCAGGCGAAGACGTCTCGTTCGTCGGTATCAACACCCGCGACCAGGCCGACACTGCCGTCGGTTTCGCCGAGGAGCACGACATTACATACCCCAGTCTGATCGACGTCGACACCGCCGAGGCCAAGCTCGCGTTCGCGAAGGTCACGCCGATCGCCGCGACGCCGACCACGCTCGTGCTCGACAAGCAGGGGCGTGTCGCCGCGCGCATCATCGGACCGATCGACGGGCCCTCGATCCTCTCGACGCTCGTCAAGGACGCGCTCGCGGAGGACTCGTGAGCTGCCCGGGAGCGTTGTGAACCCCGAAGCGATCATCGGCTCCGGGGCCCTCTGGATCGCGATCCCGGTCGCGATGCTGGCGGGACTCGTCTCGTTCCTGTCTCCGTGCGTGCTGCCGCTCGTGCCCGGCTACCTCGGATTCCTCGGAGGGGCAGTGGCCCCCCGCCAGGTCGCTTCCGGCGGCGGGGAAGGGCGCGCCACGACGCAGACGACCGAGACCGCGACTCGCGGCCGGCTCGTCCTCGGCGTGCTGCTGTTCATCTTCGGCTTCAGTCTGGTCTTCGTCTCGATCACCGCCCTCGGGGGCGTCGCGAGCGTCTTCCTGCTGCAGTGGGGCGAGATCATCACCCGGGTCCTCGGCGTCGTGATCATCGCCATGGGACTGGTCTTCCTCGGCCTGTTCGGGTTCGCGCAGCGCGAGCTCCGCTTCCACGTCGACTCCAAGGCCGGCATCATCGGCGCTCCGCTGCTCGGCATCGCGCTCGGCATCGGCTGGGCGCCGTGCCTCGGTCCGACGCTCACGGCGATCTTCGCGCTCTCGTTCAACGCCGGCGACCCGGTGCGCGCGGGGTTCCTCGGGCTCGCCTACTCGCTCGGCCTCGGCATCCCGTTCCTGCTCGTCGCGCTCGGCTTCGGCTGGGCGACGAAGGCGATCGGCTTCCTCCGCCGCCACATCCGCGTGGTGAACGTCATCGGAGGGGTGCTGCTGATCGTGCTCGGCATCCTGATGGTCACCGGGCTGTGGACCGACATCATGTCTCGACTGACGGCGGTGATGGGCAGTGTCATCCTCCCGCTCTGACCACTCCGGCCGTTCCCAGAAGAACACCCGCCCCGAGAAGACCACCACGAAGAACAAGGGTGCCGTGAACAGCGACTCCAGCGATCCGCTCCGCCCGTCCGACCATGTCGACGGCGACGACTCGATCACCCAGCCGCGTCTCGGCTTCGTCGGCTGGATGCGCTGGGGCTGGCGTCAGCTGACGTCGATGCGCACGGCCCTGGTGCTGCTGCTCGTGCTCGCGATCGCGGCGATCCCCGGCTCGATCTTCCCCCAGCGCATGGCCGACCCGAACGGCGTCACGCAGTGGGAACGCGACAACCCCGATCTCTTCCCGGTGCTCGACGGACTCAAGATGTTCGACGTGTACCTGTCGCCGTGGTTCTCGGCGATCTACCTGCTGCTGTTCGCCTCGCTCGTCGGCTGCGTGATCCCGCGCATCAAGCACCACGCCAAGGCGCTGCGTGCCCGTCCGCCGCGCACTCCCGCGCGACTGCAGCGGCTCGAGGACTACCGTGCCGTCACGCGCGATCCTGCGGTCGAGTCGGGCACGAAGACCGGCGACGCGGAGGCTGAGGCCGCCGCGTCGATCGACGTCGCCACCCAGCAGCTCAAGGCTCTCGGCTACCGGGTGGAGCGCTACGACCGCGGGCGCACGTTCTCGGTCTCCGCCGAGCGCGGCTATTGGCGCGAGACCGGCAACCTGCTCTTCCACCTCGCGCTCGTGGGCGTGCTGGTCACGGTCGGCGTCGGCGGCGGCTTCTCCTATACGGGACAGCGGGTGCTGGTCGAGGGCGAGACCTTCGCGAACACCCTGCTCGACTACGACTCGATGAACCGCGGCCGCTTCGTGGGCGACGACGCCTTCTCGCCGTACTCGATGCGCCTCGACTCGTTCGACGTGACCTACCAGCCCTTCGGCGAGCCGGGCTCAGGGCAGGCGGGCGACTTCTCGGCCAACGTCACGGTGCAGGAGAACGGCGAGGAGCGCACGGGAGCCGTCAAGGTCAACGAGCCGCTCGGGGTGGCCGACGATGACGTGTTCCTGCTCGGCAACGGCTACGCGCCGACCGTGACCGTGCGCGACCCGGACGGCAACGTGGTCTTCACCAACAGCACGCCGTTCCTCCCGCAGGACACCAACATGACCTCGCTCGGTGTGCTGAAGATCCCGGACGGCCTGGCCGAGCAGGTCGGCCTGGTCGGGTTCTTCTACCCGACGACCGGTGTGCTCGAGAGCGGTGCCTTCTTCTCCGCCTACGGCGACCTCACCAACCCGACCCTCACGCTCGACGTGTACACCGGTGACCTCGGCATCAACGAGGGCGTGCCGCGTTCGGTCTACGTGCTCGACACCACCGGCATGACCAAGCTCACCGGCCGCAGCACCGACGTCGAGTCGATCGAGCTCGTCCCAGGGCAAACGGCCCAGTTGCCGAACGGCCTCGGCTCGGTCACGTTCGATGACGAGTCCCCGGCCGGGGCGACGGATTCCTCGGAATCGGTGAAGAGGTTCGCGTCGCTGCAGATCCACCGTGACGAGTCCGGCGTGTGGGTGCTCGGCTTCGCGCTGCTGGCGCTCGGCGGGCTCATGATCGCGCTGTTCGTGCCGCGTCGACGTGTGTGGGTCAAGGCCACCGCGCACGACGGGGAGATCGCGCTGGAGTACGCCGCGCTCGCCCGCGGTGAGGACCCCACCCTCGCCGCCGCCGTGGACGACCTCGTCGCCGGTCACGCCCGACTCCTCGACGCGGCGGGCGGTACCGCTGTGCGCACCGAGACGGATGCCGCCGCCGACGACACCGCGGAGGAGTCCGCAGCGCCGGACGCCCCGGCTCCCGACACCCGGAAAGTAGACTGACACCATGCTCGAGCTCAACGTGATCTCGCCGGTCCTGCTGTGGACGGCGATCGCGATCTACGCGGCGGCCTTCGTGGCCTACGCCTTCGATCTCGCACGGCGCTCGCAGGCCACGGCCGACGCGCAGACCGTTCGCGAGCCGGCGCTCGTCGGCGCCGGTGGGGGAACCGCCGTCACCGCCACGGGCGCACCTGGTGCAGAGGTGCCGCCGCAGCGCTTCGTGATGGCACGGATCGGCACCTCGCTGACGGTGCTCGGGTTCGTCTTCCACCTCGCGGCGGCGGTCACCCGCGGTATCGCCGCAGGCCGCGTGCCCTGGGCGAACCTCTACGAGTTCGCGATGATGGGCACGCTGCTCATCGTGGCCGTCTTCCTCGTCGTCCTCACGCGCCTCGACCTGCGCTTCCTGGGCACCTTCATCACCGGTCTCGTCGTGGTGCTGCTCGGCCTCGGAGCGACGAACTTCTACGTCGACGTCTCGCCGCTCATGGACCCGCTCAAGAGCGTGTGGCTCGTCATCCACGTGTTCGTCGCCTCGCTCGCCACGGCGTTCTTCGCCCTCGCCTTCGCCCTCTCGGTGATCCAGCTCATGCAGTCGCGTCGTGAGCGTCTCGTCGCAGAGGGCGCCGCGAAGACGGGTCCCGGGTTCCTCAGCACCTTCCCGACGTCGGTGCGTCTGGAGAGCCTGGCGTACATGTTCACGATCATCGGGTTCATCCTCTGGACCTTCACGCTGATCGCCGGATCCATCTGGGCGTACTACGCCTGGAGCCGGTTCTGGGGCTTCGACGTCAAGGAGACCTGGACGTTCGTGATCTGGGTCATCTACGCGGGGTACATCCACGCGCGTGCGACGCGCGGCTGGCGCGGTAACCCTTCGGCGTGGCTCGCGATCGTCGGCTTCTCGGCCGTGATCTTCAACTTCACGATCGTGAACGTCTTCTTCAAGGGTCTGCACGCCTACTCCGGCCTGAGCTGAGTCTCGACCACTCGCACACCTGAGACCCGTCCGCGGCACCATCCGCGCGGACGGGTCTCGTGCGTCCGACGCGTGCGGACACATGCCGCCGAAACCGCGGATACGCGGTTGTATGCTCATCGCAGGGGAGCGCGCCGGAGGCAGGAGCCCACATGCCCGTACTCGTCGGAATCGTCGAAGATCACCCTGCGATGCTGTTCGGCATCGCCACGATCCTCAATCGCAGCGGGGGCATCCGGGTCGCGGCCAGCGGCGCGACGGCTGCCGAGGTCGCGAGCCGCGCTCGGCGGCTCGACGTGATCCTGCTCGATCTCTCGCTGTCCGACGGTTCCACTCCGGCTGAGAATCTGCGCACCCTCGAACCCCTCGGCGCGAGCGTCGTCGCCTACACCGCAGGCGATCAGCCGCATCATCTCCGCGAGGCCGCGCGAGCGGGTGCCGTGGGCATGATCAACAAGTCCGACTCCCTCGAGGTGATCACCTCCTCGGTGCGACGGGCGGCGCAGGGCCACATCCTCGCCACGACCGAGTGGGCGGCCGCCCTCGACGCGGATCACCAGTTCGTCGCTGCGCATCTCAGCCGCCGGGAATCTGAGGTGCTGTCGCTCTACGCTTCGGGAGAGACGGCCGAGAGGGTGGCGCAGGCACTGTTCCTGTCCCGTGAGACCGTGCTCGATCACATCCGTCGCATCCGAGCGAAGTACGCGGCGGTCGATCGCGCCGCACCGACCAAGGTCGACCTGTTCCGGCGGGCCGTGGAAGACGGGCTGGTCCTGCAGAACCGGTGAGGGAGGCCGGACTCGCTCAGCCCGCGAACGGCCAGATCAGCGGCACGTAGAACACCGCGACGACGAAGAACAGGACCGTCAGGGGCCAGCCGAAGCGCGCATAGTCACCGAAGCGGTAGCCGCCGGGCTCCATCACCATGAGGTTCGCCGGCGTCGCGACGGGGGTGAGGAACGCGGCCGCTCCGGCGATCGTGAGAGCCATCAGGAACGGCAGCACCGACGCATCCATCGCGGTGGCGAGAGCGACGGCGACCGGAGCCACGATGAGCACGGTCGCGGTGTTGCTGATGAGCTGCCCGAGCACCAGCGTGATCAGAACGATCACCGCCACGGCCGCGTGCGGACCCGCGTCGCCGAGGAACGAGCGCAGCCCGTCGGCGATCAGCTGCGCGGCACCGGTCTCCTGGAAAGCCGTCGAGAGCGGGATCATTCCCGCTACGAGGATGACCGTCGTCCAGGAGATCGCGCGGTAGGCCTGGGTGATCGAGACGACACGGGTGAGGATCAGCGCCCCCGCGGCGAGGAGCCCCGCGATTGCGGCCGGCACGATCCCCGTCGCGAGCATCACGATCATCGCGAGCAGGATCACCGCCGTCCGCTTCGCGCCCGCACCGAGCGGCACGGAGCGGCGGAGGGTGAGTGGCGCGTCGACCACCAGGACCTCGTCGCGCTGGGAGGTGTGCCGTTGGAGGTCGTCCCAGGAGCCGTCGAGGAGCAGGGCATCGCCGGCCTGCAGGTCGGTGCCGGACTCGTCCAGCGCCTCCTGCCCGCGCCGCACACCGAGCACGACGAGGTCGCCCGACGGTGTGCACATCCCCGGGAACACGTGCAGGCCGATCAGGCTGGAGCGCGGCGGCACGACGACCTCGGCGACTCCGCGCGAGGCGGATACCAGTGCCCGGTCGGGCGAGAGCGCATAGTCGGCGCGCAGCAGGGACGCGAGGCGCTCGAGGTCGATCGGTGCGGATGCCGGAGTGCGCTCCGGCAGCAGCCGGTTGCCCAGGAGCAGGATGATCGCGAGCGTGCCGACGAGCAGCGGGAGCCCTGCGAGCGCGAACTCGAAGAAGCCGAAAGGTCGGGCGCCGTTGTCGGTGGCGACCTCGGACACGATGATGTTCACCGGCGTGCCGGTAAGGGTCAGCATCGACCCCGCGTGGGCCGAGAAGGCGAGCGGCATGAGCATCTGCGAGGGGCGGATCCCTGCGCGGGCGGCGACCACGACGACGAGCGGCAGGAGCGATGCGACCGAGCCGTTCACGCTGATCACCGCCGTCATCGCGGCGGTCAGCAGCCCGATCGTGAGCAGCAGCCGCCGACGGCCGGTGCCGGAGTGGGCGACCACCTCCTGCCCCGCCCACGCGATGATGCCGGTCGATTCCAGCGCCTCGCTGACGACGAACAGGGAGGCGATGAAGAGCACCGTCGGGTCGCCGAATCCGGCGAGAGCCGAACCCAGGTCGAGCACGCCGGTCAGATAGAGAGCGACCGAGACACCGACGGCCACGACACCGAGGGGGATGCGGTTGGAGACGAAGGCGATCACCGCGCACAGCAGGATGACGAGGGTCGCGACGATCGGGTCCACGGCCCCACGATAGGGCGCGCCCCGGATCACGGCGACCCCCCTAGTTCTAGGGGGTGTGCTTGCAGGAGCTTCTCGCTCGACACGATCATGGGGGCTATGGCTGCGGAGAAGTCGGTGAGTGCCTCGGATGCCGAGAGCAAGGGGTTCCTGAACTGGATCGAGAAGGTCGGCAACAAGGTGCCGGATCCGACGATCATGTTCGTCTACCTGATCGGTCTGATCGCGGTGCTCTCCGCCATCCTGTCCTGGGTGGGGGTGTCGGTCACGGACGACGTCGTGATCCCGGTCCCGAAGGACGAGTTCTCCCAGGTCAACGAGCAGTTCGGTGGCAACTGGGAGATCTACGACACCACGACCGGCATGCCCGCGGAAGTCCCCGACTACACGATCGAGGAGCAGACCTTCGAGGTGCGCAACCTGCTGTCCATCGACGGCATCCGCTTCTTCTTCTCGTCCTTCGTCGACAACTTCGCCGGCTTCGGCGTCGTCGCGGTGGTGCTCATCGCGATGGCCGGTGTCGGCGTGGCCGAGCACGCAGGACTCATGGGGGCGATGATCCGCCGCGTGGTCAAGGTCGCACCGCGTCGCTGGCTCGCGTTCATCCTGATCTTCGTCGGTGTGCTCTCCTCGGTGGCGACGGATGCCGGCTACTTGATCCTGGTTCCCTTGGCTGCCGCCGCGTTCTTCACCGTGGGGCGGCATCCGCTCGCGGGTCTCGCCGGTGCGTTCGCCGGCGTCGGGGCGGCGTTCGGCGCGAACCTCCTCATCACACCGAGCGACAGCATGCTCACCGAGATCACGAACGAAGTGCTCACGAGCGCCGGGATGCAGCCGATCGAGGTGACGCAGAACTTCTACTTCGGGATCGTGTCGACGTTCCTGCTCACGACGGTGGCGCTGCTCGTGACCGTCCTCATCACCGAGAAAAGGCTCGGAAAGTACGACCGCAAAGAGATGACGATCGCGGACGAGGCCGAGAACGTCGACCACGACGCCGAGGCCCGTGGGCTGAAGTTCTCGTTCTGGGCGCTGCTGGGCTTCGTCGCCGTGATCCTCGCGCTCACCCTGCCGCCCGGCGCGCCGCTGCGCGACCCGGAGACGGGCGACATCATCGGCACCACGCCGTTCATGGCCAGTCTGGTCTTTATCATCTCGCTCGCGTTCCTCGTGTGCGGCCTCGCGTACGGGGCGGGCGCGAAGACACTGCGCGGTGGCTCGGCCGCGGTCGGTGCGATCGCGAAGACGTTCGGGAGCCTGGGTGGCCTGCTCGTGATGTTCCTGATGATCGCCCAGTTCATCGCCCTGTTCAACTGGAGCAACCTCCCCACCGTCGCCGCCATCTCGGCCGCCGAACTGCTGGAGCAGGCGAACGTGCCTGCGATCGTGCTGCTGCTCGCATTCATCGTCGTGATCGTGATCCTCGACTTCATCCTTCCCGGCCTGGTTCCGAAGTGGGTGATCTTCGCCCCGGTCTTCATCCCGATCTTCGCGTCGCTCGATGTGGCACCGCAGACGCTGCTCGCCGCGTACCGCGTCGGCGACTCGCCGGTGAACGTGCTGACCCCGCTCATGGTCTACCTGCCGTTCATGGTGACCGTCGCACAGCGCTACAAGAAGGAGGCCGGCATCGGCACGATCATCGCGCTGATGATCCCGTACGCGGTGTGGATGCTGCTGTCGTGGACGGCGCTGTACGTGGTCTGGTTCCTCCTCGGCATCCCCTGGGGCCCCGGCTCACCGGTCGACATGGTCGGCTGACCCGTCTCCCGTCCCGGCAGGGTGCAGGGACGGATCTCGACGCCGCATCGCAGAACAAGGAGCAGACTCATGGACCGCAGGCCGAACAAGCTGATCCCCGCCGATCTGAAGACCACCCCGGGGCTGGATGCCGTCGATGCGGCCCGGATCCGGGTGGGTGAGATCGCCGCCGATGTCGAGGCGATCGGGATCGGGGTGTATTCCGACGGTGAGGTGCCCGCAGACCTCGGGTTCGATCGCGACGCACTCGAGAGCGCCGGGTTCACGGCGAAGCCGGGTACCTCGATGGTGCTTCCGCGCGCGGGAGAACCCGACCTCGTCGCCGTCGGTCTCGGGTCGAAGGCCGATGCCGGGGCGGGCGGCCTGCGCGACGCCGCCGCGACTCTCGCCAGGGCCGCCTCGCGGCGGGAGACGCTGGGCCTGCGGATCGACGACCTCGCGGGAGTGGATGCCGCAGCTGCCGTGCGCGCGCTCGCCGAAGGGGCGCTGCTCGCCCGCTACCGCTACACGGTGCTGAACGGGTCGTCGAAGCACGTCCCGCTCGCGGCGTTCACGATCGACGTCCCCGGAGGGACGGCCGAGCCCGTCGCCGCCGCTCTCACCGGCGTGCGTGCCGCCGTCGTCGCCCGTGACTTGGCGAACACCCCGCCCGGACACCTCACCGCCGTGAACATGGGCGAGATCGCCGTCGAACTCGGCGCCCGCTTCGGGTTCGAGGTCGAGCTCTTCGACAAGCACGCGCTCATCGATCTCGGCTGCGGCGGGCTGCTCGGCGTGAACCAGGGCTCGGTGGAGGAACCGCGCATGATCAAGCTGGTCTACACCCCCGACGGCGGTGGCACGGGTCATCTCGGTCTCGTCGGCAAGGGAATCATGTACGACTCCGGCGGCATCAGCCTCAAGCCCAGCGACCCCATGCACCTGCTCATGAAGATGGACATGGGCGGCGCGGCCGCCGTGCTCGGCGCCTTCGTCGGGCTTCGCGACGCCGGGGTCACGGCCAAAGTGACGGGCTGGCTGATGTGCACCGACAACATGCCTTCGGGCACGGCGTACAAGCTCGGCGACGTGCTCACCGCCCGCGGCGGCACCACGATCGAGGTGAAGAACACCGACGCCGAGGGGCGCCTCGTGATGAGCGATGCGCTCGTGCTCGCGACCGAAGACGAGGTGGATGCCATCATCGACATCGCGACGCTGACCGGTGCCGCGCTGGTGTCGCTCGGCGCCGCGACCGCTCCGGTCTTCGGCAACGACCAGGCGACGGTCGATCTGGTGCGGACGGCATCCGCTGCGGTCGACGAGTCGGTGTGGCAGCTGCCGCTGGAGCAGAAGTACCGCAGGCAGCTCGACTCCGAGATCGCAGACATCGCGAACCTCGGCGGTCCGTTCGCAGGGGCGACGACGGCAGCGCTGTTCCTGGAGCACTTCGTCGGCGGCACTCCCTGGGCGCACCTCGACATCGCCGGCACGATGCAGACCGAGAAGGACGACTCCTGGCGGACGGCCGGTGCCACGGGATTCGGGGCGCGGCTGCTGCTGGAGGTGGCTCGCACGTTCGTGCCGGCATCCTGAGGTCTGACTGCGCGGCCGGGGACGGGGACGCCGAGGGGTTCGCCACTCGGCGGCCGGTCAG
>NZ_JBLVOH010000032.1:8849-9501 GCF_053543675.1 Microbacterium umsixpiens | reverse complement strand
CAGCCGCCGAGTGGCAGGACCTCGGCGTGCTCGATGCCGTCCTGGTACCAGACCAGTTCGGCCTCGGTGATGACCTCGGCCGGTGCGGGCCGGAGCACGCGGAACTCGGCCTGCGCGAGAGCGCCCCACTCGGCGGCATCGAGGGTCTTGCCGTAGAGCACGGACAGGTGGAACGTCCAGTCGGCCAATGGTAGTTCGCCGAGGCGTCGGAAGTCCGTGGCATCGAGCGCGGCGGTCAGGGTCGAGTAGGCCGACACGAGCGAGGCGCTGCGGGCGAGGCGGACGATCAGGATTTGCCAGGGCGTGGGGAACTCGTCGACGGCCTCGGCGACGACCTCGATCGGAGACTGCCGTGCTGCCCATGAGCGGATCAGCTCGGCCAGCTTCGCGCGCCGCTCAGGTTCGTAGAACCCTCGGAGCGTGACGTGCCCGGTGTGCGGACGCCGTGCCGGCATGCCGAGGCGCGCGAGCGCAGCATCCTGGACGTCGCGATAGACCTCGCCGACGCCCGCGGTGGGCCGGAGCACGAGGTACTGCTGGCCCTCCAGGCTCGCGAGTTGGTCGGGGGTGTCCATGAACGGTCGGCGCATGCCGAGAGCCTAGGGTCGCGCGTCACCTGTGCGGAAACGGAGACCGAAACACGAACGGCCCC
>NZ_JBLVOH010000032.1:0-8770 GCF_053543675.1 Microbacterium umsixpiens | reverse complement strand
GCGGCTGGTCTCCGTTTTCGCAGAGGCGAGCGGGCAGTGGGCGGGGTAGACCGGTCAGGCGGTGGCGAGGACCGCCTTGGCCGAGGTCGTCCGACGGAGGGTGACCGCGAGCGTGGTCGCGACCAGAGACAGCACGCCCCACACCACCAGCGCAGCGACGGCCGAGCCGCTGCCGGCGATCAGCCCGGCGAACGCGGGAGCCGTGGGGAGCGCGGCGCCGATGCTGGCGAGCCAGCCGGGCACAGTCGAGATGAGCCCCGTCGCGACGGCGAGCACACCGACGAGGGCGGAGATCCATCGTCCGACGCCGCCGAACAGGGCGACCAGCGCCTGGTTCACGGCAGCGAACGCCACTCCGGCGAGCACAGCGGTGCCCGCGAACGCCCACCACGCCGCGGCGTCGTAGCTCGCGACGATCTGCACGATCAGTGACACCAGCAGCCCCTGGCCCGCGCCGATCAGGGCGGCGGGCGCGAACGCACGCAGCGTCAGCGCGGCGGACGAGCGACGGGACGTGAGAGTGCGGGCGGTGTGGGCGCGCATCACCACGAAGGTGGCGAGTCCGCCGAACCACAGCACGACGGCGGCGAGGAGCGGGATAGCGGTCGGCCCGAAGATCGTGTCCATCGAGGAGTTCGACGACACCGGGTCGGCGATCACCGAGGCGAGCGACTTCGAATCGCTGTCGCTGAACGAGGGGAGCGAGTCGGATGCCGTGCGCAGCCCGCCCGCGAGGTCACCGGTCCCGGTCGCCAGGGTGTCGATCCCGGTCGCCAGCTCGGTCGTGCCGTCGGCCAGTGCGGTCGCGCCGGTGGACAGCTGGGTCGCACCGGTCGCGATCCCGCGTGCTCCGGTGGCGGATGCGGCGATGCCCTGGTCAGCGAGCTGGGTGAGTCCGCCGGAGAGCTGGGTGGCTCCCGCACCGGCCTGAGACATCTGAGAGGAGAGCTGCGACGTGGCCTCGGTGTCGAACGCGGTCAGGCCCGCGGCCGTGCCGGCCGCCGCACCCGCGGACGTGTTCGCTGTGTCGACGAGCGTGTCCGCCCCGTCGGCGATGGCGCTGAGCTCGCCGCAGAACTCCGGGGTGGCTGCGGCCGCGCACTTGGCAAGGAGGCCATCGAGTCCCGTGGACAATCCGGAAACGCCCTTTGCCACTCCGCCAGCCAGCTGAGAGGCGCCGTTCGCGCCCTTGAAGAGTGGATCAGGCACCAGCCCGTTCTGCGACAGCGTCGTGGCCCCGCCGGTGAGCCCCGACCCGATCTGCGCAGCACCTGCCGCGGCCTCCCGCGTCTTGCCGGCGATCGTGTCCAGCCCCGAGGCGAGCGACGACGCACCCGTGCCGAGTTCACCCGCGCCCGAGGCCAGCTTCGTGGCACCGTCGGGGATGGCTGCCGCTCCGGTCGCGGCGTCCCGCGCACCGTTCGCGAGCTTCAGTGCGCCATCGGCCGCTTCGCCGATCTGGTCGCCGATGGTGGTGAAGCCGACCAGGATGTTCTCGGTCGTCGCCTCGGACAGCATGGTGCCCATCGTCGAGGCCGCGACATCGGCGATCTGGCCGGTGATGAGGTCGTCGGCGACGAGGCCGTCGTCGGGAGTGGTCACGGTGATGGTGGCCTGCTCAGCCTCACCGCCGCCGTCCGAGATCGCCTGACCGGCCGAGGTGGCCGCCGCGGAGAACTCCTCGGGGATGGTGATGACCGCCTGGTACGAGCCGTCGGCGAGGCCGTCGGCCGCATCCTCTTCGTTCGAGATCACCCAGGTCAGGTTCGAGTCGAGGTCGTCCGACCCCTCGACGAGACCTGCGGCGAGCTGGCGTCCGAGCGGGGTGACCTGGTCGTCGATGGTGACCGGCTCGTCGAGGTTGACGATCGCCGCGGTCATCGAGTCCAGACGCTCGGTCGGGTTCTGCAGGGCCGCGACCAGGATGCCGCCGACCGCTGCGGGAAGCAGCAGCACGCCGAGGATGGTCAGCCACGTGATGGGCTTGCGGGAGCGCGCGCGCTCGATGGGGAGGGTCATGCGGTCACCTCGGTGGATTCGGCGGTGCTCCGGCGAGGAGCACGCGTGTCGAGAGTTTCGGCGGCGGGCCAACCGGCCTCCGCGAGAGTGGTCCGTGCCGCGTCGGCATCGGAGGCGGTGGCGAACACCGCGAGCGTGCGGGAGGCGGCGGCATCGCGGAGCATCGCGGCGGCCTGGTCGTGCTGGCCGCCGGTCAGGCGATCGATCCCGTCGATCACGACGATCTGCGACTTTCCGCGCAGCGCCTCGGCGAGATCGGCGAGGGCGGTGTCGGCGTCGTCGACCAGCACGCAGCCGACGTGCGCGCGCACCCAGGCGCCGCGTCCGGGCAGCAGATGGCCCGCGACGCGGAGCCGACCGTCGGTAGGTGTCACCCGGCCCGCGATCGTGAGCGCCAGTGCCCGTCGTGCCCGCACGTCGCCACCGGTCGCGACGAGCGCCCCGCCTTCCGGGATGCGCAGCGACAGGTTCTCGACGATCGGCGCATCGGCGCTGATGTCGAGATCATCCGCGGCGACGATCGAGCCATCTCCCGGCCATTCGGCCAGGTGGCGCTCGCGCTCCACGGCCTCGCCCTCGACGTCGACCCGCGGGAGGATCTTCTCCAGCCACGCGGGCAGCTCCCAGGCGCGCTCGCCGAGGATCGCCATGAGGGCGGGGATCAGTGTCATCCGCACCAGGAAGGCGTCGATCGCGATGCCGGCCGCGAGGCCCAGGGCGATGGGTTTCAGCGACGAGTCGCCCTCGGGGACGAACGCCACGAAGACCGCGAACATGATGAGTCCCGCGGCCGTGACCACCTTGGCCGAGCCCGTGAAGCCGCTGCGGACGGTGCGCAGCGCGGCAGCGCGTCGCGTGGCCCGATCAGGGCTCTTCGAGTCGGGGTCGTGCACGAAGTCCTCGCGCATCCGCGAGACGAGGAACACCTGGTAGTCCATCGCGAGCCCGAACAGCACGCCCATCAGGATGATCGGCATGAAGCTGATGATCGGGCCGACCTTGGCGACGTGCAGCAGATCGGCGAACCAGCCCCACTCGAACACGGCGCCGACCACGCCGAACGCGGCGACGATCGAGAGCAGGTAGCCGGCGGCTGCGGTGATCGGCACCCACAGCGAGCGGAAGACGATGGTGAGCAGGATGAGCGAGAGCCCGATCACGAAGATGCCGAACGGCAGCAGCGCATTGCCCAGCTGGTCGGAGATGTCGATGCCGACGGCGGTGAAGCCGGTGACCTTGAGGTCGATCCCGAACTCATCGAGCCACTCGTCGTGATGGCTCCGCAGCTCGCGCACGAGGTCGGCGGTCGCCGGGTCGTCCGGGGCGGTCTCCGGGACGATCTGCACGATCCCGGTGTCGGCCGTCTCGTTCGGCGTCGCGAGGGCGACCTCCTTGACGCCGGGAACCTCGGCGACGGCATCCCCGAGGTCTTCCATCAGCGTGAGCGGGTCGGTGGAGGTGACGATGGTGCCGGTGAGGATCATCGGCCCGTTGAACCCCGGCCCGAACTCGTCGGCGACCAGGTCGTAGGTCTGACGCGCCTCCGAGTCCTTCGGCAGCACGCCCGCGTTCGGAAGTGCGAGGTTGAGGCTGAGTGCGGGGATGGCCACGATGCCGAGGCCGATCACGACGGCGAGCGAGACGAGGATCGGGCGCTTGGTGACGCCGTTCACCCACCGCGCGCTGCCCTTCGCGCGCACCGGAGCGGCGGGCGCATCGTCGCTGTCTGCGTTCTTCTTCGCCTTCGGCGCGCGCCTCGGGCGACCCACCACCTTGCCCTTCATGAAGCCGAGGAATGCCGGGGTCAGCGTGACCGCGATCGCGACCGCGACGGCGACCGAGACGGAGGCCGCGATGCCCATGGTCGTCAGGAACGGGATGCCGGCGAAGCCGAGGCCGATCAGCGCGATGAGCACCGTGACGCCGGCGAAGACGACGGCCGATCCGGCGGTGCCGACGGCGCGCGAGGCGGATTCTTCGGGATCGACGCCCTCACGGACCTGGTCCTGATGTCGCGCCATGATGAACAGCGCATAGTCGATGCCGACCGCGAGTCCGAGCATGAGCGCGAGCAGCGGGGTGGTGGACGACACGGTGGCGAACGCGGTCGCGGTGAAGATGCCCGCCATCGAGATGCCGACACCGAGGATCGCTGTGAGCAGCGGCAGGCCGGCCACGACGAAGGAGCGGAAGGTGACGATCAACACGAGCAACGCGATCAGGAGGCCGACCGCCTCAGTGAGCGTGACACCGGGGATCGAGATCGCGAAGAGGTCGCCGCCCAGCGAGGTCTGCGCACCATCGGGGAGCTCGGCGTCGAGGTCGCTCACGACGGAGCGCAGCGCATCCTTCGTGTCATCCGAGACGTCGGTGGACTCGCCGTCGAACTGCACGCGCACGATGGCGGCGGTGTCGTCGTCGTTGATCATGCCCTCGACCATCTCGTCGTAGGGCGAGGTGGCGGCGAGCACACCGTCGAGGTCGCCGAGTTCGTCGACGGCATCCTCGATGTGGTCGCGGTAGTCGTCGGCGGTGATCTCGTCGCCGTCGGCTGCCACGACGATGAACTGCGCGTTCGTGCCGCTCACCTGCGGGAACGACCGCGAGAGCTGCTCGAGGCCAGCCTGCGATTCAGTGCCGGGGATCGAGAACGTGTTGTCGGTGCCCGCTCCCAGCACGAGTGCTCCGGCTCCGGCGATGCCGAGCGCGAGCAGCCAGGACACGAGGACTCGCCAGGGGTGCCGGAAGGACCAGCGGCCGAGCGAGGACAGGAGTGTGGACACGCGTTCCTCCGAGGGGTACTGATTGGATACACAGGTGTATCCGATACATACATGTATCGTAAATTGACCGGCACGTCGGAATCTGTGTGCCGGGTGTGAATCGTGCGAGAGTGAAGGGTCAGGAGGTTTCGATGTCGACACCCGCAACCCGCAGCCGTGAGAACACGCGTGCCCGTCTGCTCGAGGCCGCCGCGCAGGTCTTCGCCGAGGTCGGTCTCGACGGCGCCTCGGTCGAGGCCGTGTGCGAGCGAGCCGGATTCACCCGCGGCGCGTTCTACTCGAACTTCGAATCCAAGGACGAGCTGTTCCTCATGCTCGCCGCGAGCGTCTCCGACGTGCGCGTGAGCGGAGTGCGCACCCGCGTCGAGGAGCTGACCGCCGAGGGCGCCCTGGTCGAGGGGTGCGATCCGATCGAGCTCGTGCAGCAGATCATGGAGCTCGGCGGCGACGACCGCCTGGGCGTGATGCTGCTGAGTGAGATCCGCATCCGGGCTCTGCGCGACGCGAAGTTCGGCGAGGCCTACCTCGCACAGGAGAGCGAGATGGTCGCGAGCATCGCGCAGATCATCGACGACATCGTCTCGGTCAGTGCGTTGAAGCTGCGCCTGCCGGCCGAGACCGCGGCACGCATGCTCATGATCCTCTGGGAGGGCATGACCGTGCGCGGGGCGATGGCCGGCCAGGACGACGCGCAGCTGCGCCAGGCGGGCAGCGAGCAGCTCGGGCGGCTCGTGCAGCTGATCATCGAGTCGTAGCGCGAGTCGCCGAAGCATCGGGCGCGGAATCGCTCGATCGTGCGCGGTTCGGCGCGAGCGACAGCAGGGCGCCGGCTGCCAGGAGCGCGGCCGTCACGAGGAACGTCGTCCGCAACGCAGGGGTCAGCGCGTCCGGGGAGGCGGCTGCGATCTCGCCGGAACCGGATGCTGCCGCGAAAAGCGCGGCGAGCACGGAGGCACCGGTGACGAGACCGAGATTGCGGGAGAGTCCCAGGAGGCCCGAGGCCGCACCGCGACGGTCGGCGGGGGTCGAGTTCAGAACGCCGGTGTTGTTGGCGGCGAGGAACAGCTGGTAGCCGGGAGCGAGCAGCACGGTGCCCGTGACGTAGCCCGGCAGCCCGCACCAGGCCGGCAGCAGCGCGAGCGCGAGTGCCCCGAGGAGCATGCCGCCGAGTCCGACCGACGTCATGCGGTGCGTGCCGAACCGGTCGACCGCGCGTCCGGCCAGCACGCCGGTGCAGATCGAAGCGAGTGGACCGGCCGCCATGACGGCGCCGATCGCCGCCGGCGGCAGGTGCAGAGCGCCCGCGAGGAAGAAGGGGCCGACCACGAGGGTGCTCATCATGACGGTGCCCACGATGAGGTTGAGGATCGCGCCGCGCGAGATACTGCGGTTCCTGAGCAGTACCGGCGGCAGCAGCGGGTGGCTCGCGCGACGCTCGCGCATCATGAACAGCACGGCGGCGGTGACGGCTCCGCCGAGGAGTGGCAGCGTCGGCCACGAGGCCTGATCGCCCGGTGCGGTGACGCCGAGCGTGTAGAGGGCGACGGCCACCGTCAGCAGAACCATGCCCGGAAGGTCGAAGCCGCGTCGGGGACTGCCTGCCTGCCGTGCTTCCGCTCCGGTCGCGGCCGCCAGGGCTGCGGCGAGGAGTCCGAGCGGCACCATGGCGGCGAAGATCGCCGGCCAACCCGCCACCGTGATCAGGAGACCGCCGAGCGCCGGACCGGAGGCGGTCCCCACCGCTGCCGTGGTGCCGAGCAGGCCCATGACGCGCCCCAGGCGATCCGGCGGGACCAGGTCGCGGGCGCGCGCCAAAGGGAGCGCCATCATGACGGCGGCGCCGATGCCCTGCAGCGCGCGGGCGGCGATCAGCATCCACAGGATCGGCGCGATCGCAGACAGCGCGGCCGCGATCGTGAAGACCGCGATGCCGAGCAGCAACACCCGACGCCGGCCGAGCAGGTCGCCCAGGTGTCCCACCGTGAGGCTCGTCGCCGTCATCGCCAGCAGGTACGCGAGAGCCACCCACTGCGTCTGCGCGAAGGTGCCGTCGAGTTCCGCGGCGATCGTGGGGAGCGCGACGTTCGCGGCGCTGGTCCCGAGCGATGCGACCAGGACGCTGAGGGCGAGCCCGGCCGTGCCCGCGCGCAGGAGGGGCGTGGGGGTGGAAGTCTCCGTCATGTCCTCAGCATCGATCGCGGAACGTTCGACCAGCAACTTGTGTTGCCGAAACAGGGACGCCCGTGGTCCTATGAAGCCATGGAACAACAGGAATCGGTGCTCGACGCGACGCTGGAGCAGATCGGTCCCCGTCTTCAGTCGCTGCGCGCTCGCCGCGGCCTCACGCTGACCGAAGTCGCCACAGCCACCCGGATCTCGAAGAGCACACTGTCGCGCCTGGAGACCGGTCAGCGGCGTCCGAGCCTCGAGTTGCTGCTGCCGCTCGCGCGGATGTATCGGGTCTCCCTCGACGACCTTGTCGGTGCTCCCGAGACCGGAGATCCGCGCGTACGACTACGCCCGCGACGCGTCAACGGTCGGACCGTGGTGGCGCTCACTCGCCAGCCGGGGGAGAGGCATGCGTGGAAGATCATCGTGCCGCGGGAGGCGTCGGAGCCGAAGCTCACCGCGCACGAAGGTTCATCCTGGATGTACGTGCTCACCGGCCGCATCCGGCTCATCGTCGGCGACCGCGACGTGATGCTCGACGCGGGAGAGGTCGCGGAGTTCGACACCCGAACGCCGCACTGGTTCGGCGCCGACGGGGAGCATGACGCCGAGATCCTCACGATCTTCGGCACAGACGGCGACCCGGGGCCCCGCAGTGCGGATCTGGCGACGCGTCACCTCGCCGAGGTTCTCGGTCAGCACGCGGAGGCGCACTGACCTCCGCTGCGGCGTCGCTCGACGATCCGGATCGGTTCAGTTCGCGCGTGAAGTCAGTTCGTAGTGGCAGCGGGCGAGCCGTGCCACCCACCACTCACGGCGCTCATCTGAGGCCGCGAGACGGCTGAGCGCATCGGCATCCGGCGTCACTCGACCCACCGGGATCGAGCCGTCGACGGGACGCAGGTCCGCCACGTCGTCGAGGAAGAGCGACGCGGTACCGAGCCCGCAGTCGTAATCCAGCGTCGGGAGGGCTGCGGCCAGTGCGGCACCCTGCGACAGGCCGATCGCGGTGTCGAGAGCACTCGAGACCACGACCGGGAGCCCCGCCGCGGTGACGATCTGCAGCGCGTGGGTGATGCCGCCGAGCGGCTGCGCCTTGATGACGAGCAGATCGGCCGCACCGGCGCGGGCGACGGCGAGCGGGTCGGAGGACTTGCGCACGCTCTCGTCGGCGGCGATCGGGATGCCCATGTACTTGACCCGCTTGCGCAGATCCGCGAGCTCCGGCACGGTCGCGCAGGGCTGCTCCACGTACTCCAGGTCGTACTCGCCCAGGGCGTGGACGGCGTGCTCGGCCTCGTCGACGTTCCAGGCGCCGTTGGCATCCACGCGGATGCGTCCCTCTGGTCCCATCGCCTCACGCACGGCGCGGACTCGTGCCACATCGTCGGCGAGGTTCTGACCCGGTTCGGCGACCTTGACCTTGGCGGTGCGGCATCCGGGGAACCGGTCCAGCACGTCGGCGACGCGGGCGGCGTCCACCGCGGGGATCGTCGCGTTCACGCCGATCCGGTCGCGCAGCGGCGCCGGTTGCTCGCGCCACGCGAAGTCGATCGCCGCGGCGAGCCAGGTCGCGGCCTCGGCATCCTCGTACTCCACGAACGGCGAGAACTCCGCCCATCCCCGCGGGCCCTCGAAGAGGAGCGCCTCCCGCACCTCGACGCCGCGGAAGCGGCTGTGCATCGGGAGGGCGACGACCCTGGCCGAGTCGATCAGGTCTGCGAGCGGCGGGATCATGTGCCCATTCTGCTCCGTGGAAGCCCCCCGGCGCCGCTCGTCCCCCGGGTGAGTCGCCCCGC
>NZ_JBLVOH010000031.1:9685-19102 GCF_053543675.1 Microbacterium umsixpiens | reverse complement strand
CTGGCACAGTTGTGGGAGGCCGAACAGGATCGCAGAGCCGGCCGCGACCCCGGCCCCCTCGGGGATACCACATCGCTGCAGAACCCCTGGGCCGTCGATGACATCGCCGACGTGCTCGCCGCCGCCGAACTGAGGACAGCATGACGGAAGAACACCGCTTCGGATTTCGCACCAGAGCCCTGCACGCCGGTGGCACGCCCGACGCGGCGACCGGCGCCCGAGCGGTGCCGATCTACCAGACGACCTCGTTCGTCTTCGAGGATGCGGCGGATGCGGGGAATCTGTTCGCCCTGCAGAAGTACGGAAACATCTACTCGCGGATCGGCAATCCCACGGTCGCCGCACTGGAGGAGCGCCTGGCTTCGCTCGAAGGCGGCATCGGCGCCGTCGCGACCGCGTCGGGCATGAGCGCCGAGTTCATCACGTTCGCGGCGCTCGTCGGGGCCGGTGACCACGTCGTCGCCGCGGCCCAGCTCTACGGCGGAACGGTGACGCAACTCGACGTGACACTGCGACGGTTCGGGGTCGAGACGACGTTCGTCCCGTCCACCGACCCTGCCGACTATGCGGCGGCCATCCGTCCGGAGACCAAGGTCGTCTACGTCGAGATGATCGGCAACCCGTCCGGGGAGATCGCCGACATCGAAGGACTCGCAGCCGTCGCCCACGAGGCCGGGGTTCCCCTCGTGGTGGATGCGACGCTCGCCACGCCGTACCTGGCGCGGCCGCTCGAGCACGGTGCCGACATCGTGATCCACTCCGTGACGAAGTTCCTGGGCGGGCACGGCACCACCCTCGGCGGCGTCGTCATCGAGAAGGGTACTTTCGACTGGGGCAACGGCAAGTTCCCGCAGATGACCGAGCCCGTGGACTCCTACGGCGGCATCAAATGGTGGGACAACTTCGGGGAGTACGGATTCCTCACCAAGCTTCGCTCGGAGCAACTGCGCGACATCGGCCCGGCACTCAGCCCGCAGTCGGCCTTCAATCTTCTCCAGGGCATCGAGACGCTTCCGCAGCGCATCGATGCTCACCTCGCGAATGCACGCCTCGTCGCCGACTGGCTCGCCTCCGATCCGCGGGTCGCCTACGTGACGTGGGCGGGTCTCGAAGAGCATCCGCATCATGATCGGGCGGCGAAGTACCTGCCGCTCGGCCCCGGTTCGGTGTTCGCGTTCGGCGTCGCGGCGGAGGACGGCCGGAAGGCGGGGGAGACGGTGATCGAGAACCTGCAGCTCGCCTCCCACCTGGCCAACATCGGCGACGCTCGCACCCTCGTCATCCACCCGGCCTCGACGACGCACCGCCAGCTCACCGAGGCGCAGCTCGTCGCCGCGGGCGTGCGCCCCGACCTGATCCGCATCTCGGTGGGCCTCGAAGACGCCGAAGACATCATCTGGGACCTCGACCAGGCCCTCACGACCGCGACGGGAGCGAACCGATGAGCGAGACGCAGACGACCGCCGCGGATTCCTGCGCCGTTCCGGCGGTGTCGGACGGGGTGGCCTGTACGCTGCCCGGCGCACCGGCAGTTCACCCTGAGCGGACCTGGCCGGGGCCGAGTCAGCAAGAGCGCTTCGGTCTGCTCCGGCGAGCCAAGTCCATCGCGATCGTGGGGGCGTCGAACAATCCGGCACGCGCGTCGTACTTCGTGACGACATACCTGCTCTCCAGCACGTCGTACGACGTCTACCTCGTCAACCCGCGCGAGACCGAGATCCTCGGGCAGCCGGTCTACGCGTCGCTGAGCGACCTTCCCGTCGTCCCCGACATCGTGGATGTGTTCCGCCGGCACGACGACCTTCCGGGTGTCGCGCAGGAGGCGATCGAGGCGGGCGCGCAGACGCTCTGGCTGCAGCTCGGCTCATGGAATGAAGACGCTGCGGCGGTCGCCGAGGCGGCAGGGATGTCGGTGGTGATGGATCGTTGCATCAAGATCGAACACGCGCGATTCCACGGCGGTCTGCACCTCGCCGGGTTCGACACCGGCGTGATCAGCTCGCGGCGCCAGCTGCTCGCCCGCTGAGCATCGATCGGATCGAAACATAGACTGGCGACATGCCACTCATCGCGCTCACCGGCGGCATCGCCTCGGGGAAATCGACCATTGCCCGGCGACTGGCGGAGCACGGTGCGGTGATCGTCGACGCCGACCAGATCGTCCGCGACGTGCAGGCGCCGGGCTCGCCGGCGCTGGAGCGAATAGCGGAGACGTTCGGAGCATCGATGATCGACGGCGAGGGCGCGCTCGACCGCGCAGCCCTGGGTGCGAAGGTCTTCGGAGACCCCGAGCTGCTCGCTCAGCTGAACGCGATCGTGCACCCCGCCGTTCGGGAGGAGTCGCAGCGCCGATTCGATGCGGCGTTCACTACTGATGCGGATGCCGTGGTCGTCTACGACGTCCCCCTGCTGGTGGAGGCCAGAGTCGACGATCCGTGGGACCTGATCGTGGTCGCGCACGCCCCCGCGGCGGTGCGGCTCCAGCGGCTGACCGAGCTGCGGGGCATGGAAGAGAAAGCGGCGCAGGAGAGGGTCGACGCTCAGGTCTCCGACGAGAGGCGGCTCGCCATCGCGGATGTCGTGATCGACACGGCAGGAACCCTGGAGCGCACGCACGAGCAGACCGACGCGCTCTGGGAGCGCATCCGACACCGGTGACCTTACCCGGGCACGCCCCGGGATCGCGGGCGTGTCAGCGGCATCGCGCGAACTGGGGGCACTCGGGCCCGCTGGTATTCTGGTTGTGGGCGTGGGGACGCACCAGGGGATGGTCTGCTGGGGGATAGCTTTTCCGCGCTCTGGGGAGTGGAGAAGTGACTCAGGACAACCGTGGAATCTCACGTCGGACCGTCATGAAGGGCGCAGCCTGGTCGGTGCCAGTGATCGCCGCAGCAGTGGCATTGCCGATGGCCGCCGCGAGCGGGGCCAACACCAGCAACGACCTGGCGAACTACTACTGGGACGCCGAGGCGCAGGGTGGCTACACGGCCCTCGTGCCGGCAGCCGGAGGGCTCAGAGCCACTTTCAGCACGCAGATCAGTTATCGATCCCAGCCGGACTGGGTGAACCCGCCGACCGGTGCATCGCTGGTGGTCGTCGTCGAGTTCAGCTCGCCCGTAACACTCGACCCCGGATCGTCTCTCGGGTCCTGGGCTCCGGATCCCGCGAGCGGTTCGTCCGCACGGACGTTCACCTTCACCAAGACGCCGGCGAGCTTCGGCGACGCGCTGACGTTCAACGTGGTCGGCTCCGCAGGCGGGACGCTCACGTCGACGGCCACGATGCGCCTCATCGGCGGCGGCACGACCACGTGGTCCTCAGAGCCGTCTGCGAAGACGGCGACCATCGTCGCCTGACGGCCTCGATGTCGGAGGGGCGGCATACGCTGGAGGTATGCAACCCACGCGCAGTGTCCGCCCCTTCGAGGTCATCAGCGAGTACGCGCCCGCCGGCGACCAGCCGGCGGCGATCGCCGATCTGGCGGCGCGGATCAATGCGGGCGAGACCGACGTCGTGCTGCTCGGAGCGACGGGTACGGGAAAGTCGGCGACCACGGCCTGGCTCGTCGAGCAGGTGCAGCGGCCCACGCTCGTGCTCGCGCACAACAAGACGCTCGCGGCCCAATTGGCCAACGAATTCCGCGAGCTCATGCCGAACAACGCCGTCGAGTACTTCGTCTCGTACTACGACTACTACCAGCCAGAGGCCTACGTTCCACAGACAGACACCTTCATCGAGAAGGACTCGTCGATCAACTCCGAGGTCGAGCGGCTGCGGCATTCGACGACGAACTCGCTGCTGAGCCGTCGCGACGTGATCGTGGTCTCGACCGTCTCCTGCATCTACGGACTCGGCGCTCCCGAAGAGTATCTGCGCGCCATGGTGGCCCTGCAGGTGGGGGAGCGATACGACCGCGACGCGCTGATCCGCCAGTTCATCGCGATGCAGTACAACCGCAACGACGTCGACTTCTCACGGGGCAATTTCCGGGTACGCGGCGACACGATCGAGATCATCCCCGTCTACGAAGAGCACGCCATCCGTATCGAGCTGTTCGGCGACGAGATCGAGGCCCTGTACTCGCTCCACCCGCTCACGGGCGAGGTGATCGAGAAACTCGACGCCGTCCCGATCTTCCCTGCGTCTCACTACGTTGCCGGCACCGATGTGATCCAGCGTTCCATCGGCACCATCGAGCACGAGCTGGAAGAGCGCCTGGCCGAGTTCGAGCGGCAGGGCAAGCTCCTCGAGGCGCAGCGTCTGCGCATGCGCACCACGTTCGATCTCGAGATGCTGCAGCAGTTGGGCTTCTGCTCGGGGATCGAGAACTACTCGCGTCACATGGACGGGCGCATGCCGGGGGAGCCGCCGCACACGCTGCTCGACTTCTTCCCCGACGACTTCCTGCTGGTCATCGACGAGTCGCACGTCACCGTGCCCCAGATCGGCGCGATGTACGAGGGAGACGCGTCCCGCAAGCGCACCCTCGTCGATCACGGTTTCCGGCTGCCGAGCGCGATGGACAACCGTCCGCTGCGATGGGACGAGTTCAAGAACCGGATCGGACAGACCGTCTATCTGTCGGCCACGCCCGGCAAATACGAGATGGGGATCGCCGACGGCATCGTCGAGCAGATCATCCGTCCCACCGGTCTGGTCGACCCGCACATCGTCGTCAAACCGTCGAAGGGGCAGATCGACGACCTGCTGGAGGAGATCCGCGTCCGCGTCGAGCGGGACGAGCGGGTTCTCGTCACGACCCTCACGAAGAAGATGGCCGAAGAGCTGACCGACTTCCTCGGGGAGCACGGTGTGCGCGTGCGCTACCTGCACTCCGATGTCGACACGCTGCGTCGTGTCGAACTCCTCAGTGAGCTGCGTGCCGGCGTGTACGACGTGCTGGTCGGCATCAACCTGCTGCGTGAAGGTCTCGATCTTCCGGAGGTCTCGCTCGTGGCGATCCTGGATGCCGACAAGGAGGGCTTCCTGCGGTCGGGGACCTCACTCATCCAGACCATCGGTCGCGCCGCGCGAAACGTCTCGGGCGAAGTGCACATGTACGCCGACAAGATGACCGACTCGATGGCGAAGGCGATCGAGGAGACGGATCGTCGCCGCGAGAAGCAGGTCGCGTACAACAAGGAGCACGGCATCGACCCGCAGCCCCTCCGCAAACGCATCGCGGACATCACCGAGGTGCTCGCCCGCGAAGGCGCAGACACGGCGGAGATGATGTCGGGCCGTGGTCGCGCATCGGGCAAGGGCAAGTCGCCGACGCCCAACCTGCGTCGCACGGGCATCGCGGCCGAGGGAGCGCAACAGCTCGAAGCCACGATCCAGGATCTATCCGACCAGATGCTTGCGGCAGCCGCGGAGTTGAAATTCGAGCTCGCCGGACGCCTGCGCGACGAGGTGCAAGACCTCAAGAAGGAGCTGCGGGCGATGGAACGCGCGGGGCACGCGTAAGGCGCGACTCGGACCATGGATGCTGCGGGGAACGAGCTGGCCGATCGGATCCGGGCGCTGCTGAGCGCCGACGTCGGAATCGAGGAGCGGCGGATGTTCGGAACCCGGGCTTTCCTCGACGACGGGCGCATCCTTCTCGGAGCGCGGCCGGGCGGCGTGCTTCTGGTGCGTGTCGACGACGAGAACGGAGCGGCGCTCGTGACGCGCACGGGTGTCGCCCGGGCGGTGATGGGCTCGCGCACGATGGGATCCGGATGGCTCGACGTCTCGCCCGAGGTCATCGAGGACGACGGCGGTCTGATGTTCTGGCTCGACGTCGCGCGCGAGTCCTCCGGCTCGGCGACCGATGGATCCAACCAGGACTGACCCTACGGGCAGTGCATCAGAGGCTTGGGACCCGAGCGGTCGATCTCGTGCTGCGTCATCGGGGCGCCGCACAGCGGGCACGCGCGTTCGGCGCGTTCTGCGGCGCTCGGTGGGGGAGTCTTCTCATACGGGCCGACGGAGGCAGGACCGGCGAGCCGGATGAGATTGGTGTTCACCCAGGAATAGAGGCCACCTGCTTCGCGAATGCGGGTGCGAAGGGGTGGGCGGTCCGGGTCCTGTGCCATGTTGCTTAGTGTACTAATGATTAGCGCAGATGTATAGTCGAGGTTGTGACGGCTACAGACGACCTGCTCAAGCTGGAGAACCAGCTGTGCTTCGCCCTGGTGACCGCGGCGCGCAACGTCGTCGCCCTCTACCGCCCGATCCTCGAGCCTCTGGGTCTCACGCACCCGCAGTACCTCGTGATGCTCGCCCTGTGGGAGCGGGCGCCGCGGACGCTGAACGATCTCGCTCTGGATCTCGCTCTGGAACCCGCGACGGCATCGCCCCTGGTCAAGCGGCTCGAAGCAGAAGGCCTCGTGGCCCGACAGCGAAGCAGTGAGGACGAGCGGCGTCTGGAGATCACCCTGACCGCGGCGGGCGCGGCGCTGCGCGAACGGGCTGTAGACGTTCCGCACCAGGTCATGGCGGCGGTCGGCATGGGTATCGATGAGGTCGCCGCACTCCGCGACGGCCTCGGTCCGTTCGCCGGGCGGCGTCCCGATCTCGGCTGAGTCCGACCGACTCCGCCGAGCGCGGCTCGCGTCCCGACGACGGATTCCTCGGGAGTCGCGTCCTAGGGTGGAGTCATGTCGCGCCACGAAGCCCCGGTTTCCGGGGACCGGCGCGTCGGCGGCTCGCGCGTGCTCCGGGTTCTGCTGCCTCTCGTCGCAGTCGCGGGTTTCTTCGCCGTCGTCATGTTCGTAGCAGCGCAGCAGGGCCTTCCGCAGTTCCGCCCGCTGCCGGGCGGTGGAACGGAACTCGTCGATGTCGGGACCTCCGAGCCGGCGCCCGCCGAGATGACGCCCGGGCCGATGGAACAGACCGAGGAATCGCCACTGTTCAAGGTGATCCTGGCGGTCCTCGTCGCGATCGCGGTGCTGACGCTGCTGTTCTTCGGCGCGCGCGTGCTGGTCCGCTACCTGCGCGGACTCTGGCGAGATCGACCGCTCGAGAGGCGCGAGGCGGCCGCCGTCGACGCGATGAGCGTGGTCATCGCCGGGACGGATGCCGAGCCCGACGCCGCGATCATCCGAAGAGGGATCGACGAAGCGCTGCGGACGATCGATGTCGACCCGGCGCCGGGTGACAGCATCGTCGCCGCGTGGGTCGGTCTGGAGGAATCGGCGACGGATGCCGGTGCCGGTCGGGCCCCGCACGAGACGCCGTCCGAGTTCACGGTCCGGATCATCGGACGCCGCGCGGGAATCGCGGCTGACGTCGTCGCGCTGCTCGGACTGTACGAACAGGTCCGTTTCGGCGGTCTCGTCGCGGAGGAACGCGACCGCGCCACGGCAGCAGCGTGTCTACGTGGCATCCAGGCGGGGTGGCGATGAAGGGACGGCTGATTCTCCTGGGAGTCGGGGCGGCTGTCGCGGCCGTGGTCCTCGTGCTGCTCGGCGCACTCGGCGTGCCGACGCTGTTCGCCGCGTCCTGGCTGCTGATCGTGCTGACGATCGCGCTCGTGAGCCGTCAGGTCTTCTTCGACGAAGCCTCCCTCTGGCCCCCGGAGCGACGCCGACGTGCGGAGCGCGGCTCCGAGGTGTCTCGGCTCGCCTGGTCGATCAACTCGCGCACCGGTGTCGCCGGGCACGTGGTCGTCCGTCGGGTGCAGAACGTGCTGCGGCGACGACTGGCCCACCGGGGGCTCGACCTCGACGACCCCGCTCAACACGCGGCGATCGACGCGCTCCTCGGGCCGGGAGTACGTGAGTCTCTGCACAATCGCGAGGTTCAGGCTGCCGATCTCGAGCGGGTCCTCGACGCGGTCGAGCGCATCACCCCCGAGGGCCCCGCGAACTCAGATCCCCAGACCGCCGCGAAAGCCGGCACAGAGGAGAACCGATGAACACGGAAGACGTCACACAGATCGCCGCTCTCGGGCGTCGAGTGCGGGAGAGCGTCGGCGCAGTCGTCGTCGGCATGGACGAGCCGGTCACGATCGCCCTGGCCGCAATCTTCGCCGGTGGTCACGTGCTGTTCGAAGACGTCCCGGGACTCGGCAAGACACTTGCAGCGCGGAGCCTGGCCTCCGCGCTGGGCCTGGACTTCCGGCGATTGCAGTGCACTCCCGACATGCTCCCCGGTGACGTCACAGGGTCGTACGTGTACGCACCGGCGACGGGCGAGTTCCCGTTCCGGCCGGGGCCCATCTTCACCGGACTGCTGCTGGCGGACGAGATCAACCGCACCACCCCCAAGACGCAGTCGGCGATGCTCGAGGCGATGGCGGAGCGTCAGGTCACCGTCGAGGGCAACAGCTTCCCACTGCCCCGACCGTTCCACGTCATCGCCACATCGAATCCGATCGAGTACGAGGGGACCTACGCGCTTCCCGAGGCCCAGCTCGACCGCTTCATGGTGCGACTCTCGGTCGGATATCCGGACGCGGACGACGAGACCCGCATCATCCTGGACCGGGTGCGACGACAGTCGCCCGATGTGTCCGTCGAACCGGCCGTCGACGGCGACGGCTTGCTGGCGATCCAGCGAGCGGTGGAACGGATCCACGTCGACGCGGATGTCGCCCGCTACTGCGTCGAGCTGGTCCGCGCCACACGCGAGGCGGTGAACGTCTCGGTGGGCGCCTCTCCACGCGGCTCGCAGTCCCTGGTGCTGCTCGGACGCGCTCTCGCGGCACTGGACGGACGTGCGTATGTGCGACCGGACGACATCAAGCGCATCGCGGAGCCCGTGCTCGCGCACCGCCTCACCCTCACCCCGCAGGCCTGGGCGCAGGGCGTGGATCCCCGAGCGGTCGTCGCGGCGGTCGTCGCGAAGACGTCGGTGCCGCCGACCGTCTCCGCGGTGCGATGACCGATCCGATCCGCGTCTCCGAGCGCACGACTCTCCGCTGGCGGCGGACCCCCGTCGTCGCGATCGGTGTGGCCGGGGCGGCGCTGCTCGTCGCGGCGGGGCTCGCCTTCTCGCGGCCGGACATCATCGGCATCGGCCTGCCTCTCGCGCTGACGACGGCCTGGATGCTGGTGCGCCGGCCTGCCACGGCCGATCTGCGGGTCGAACTGCGCGCGCAGGCCGGCGTGGGCGGTGAGCAGGCGGAGGCATGGGGCGACCTCGACATCCACGTCGATGCGGATTGGGTGCAGCTCGCCGTCGCGCAGGACAAGGGCCCGCAGCGACTCGCAGATGTCGGCGTCGGTCGATCCGTGGTCACCACGAGGACACGCCTTCAGCATTCCGGCCCCTTGGATCTGTTGAGCGTGACGGCGCGGTGCGTGGCGCAGGACGGCGCCTGGATCACGGAGGAGGCTCCGGCTGCCGGTATCCGGTGGAACACGCCGCCGCGCGTACTCCGGCTCGCGGGACTCCCCGTCGCACCGCGGCTCACCGGTCTTCACGGTGCTC
>NZ_JBLVOH010000031.1:0-9665 GCF_053543675.1 Microbacterium umsixpiens | reverse complement strand
CGCCCGGGGCAGGGTGGCGACTTCCGCGACATCCATCCGTTCGCGCCGGGCGACGAGCTGCGCCGCGTCGACTGGCGGGCCACTGCCCGGGCAGCCCAGCGGCCCGGCGAGCTCCTCGTGCGCCGGAACAACACCCTGAGCGACTCGTCGGTCGTCCTCGCGGTGGATACGGCAGAGGATCTCGGCGCTGTGGTCGCGGGGTGGGGCGCCGCCGACCCGGACCGGTCCGGCGTGACTTCGTTGGACCTCGCCCGAGAAGCGGCGCTGTCGATCGCGACCGCGGCCGTCGGTGCGGGCGACAGGATCGCCTACCACGCGCTGTCGAGCGGCGGGCGGAGCATCCCTTCGGGCGGCGGAGCACGACACCTCGCCCGGGTGCGCGATGTCATCGCCGCGACCGGTCCGAGTACCGACGGCTCGCCCTATCGCCGATCACCCGTCGTCCCCTCCGGCTCCATCGTGTTCGTGCTCTCGACCTTCTTCGACGGGGTGGCTGCCCAGCTGGCGACCCGATGGCGAGCGTCCGGCCACGCCGTCGTCGCGGTGGACGTCCTTCCGACGTCGGACGCGTCACGTCTGACCCGGGAGCAGCACATCGCGTTGCGCACCGTCCTCGCGGAGCGCACCGACATCCTGACCGAGCTGCGCCATGCGGGCATCGAGGTGGTGTCGTGGGCGGCGCCCGACGTCGATGCCGCCATGCGATTGGCGGACCTGCGCCAGCAGCGGATGAGGGCGGTGCGACGATGAGTCGCGCGATCCGGCAGATTCGGGTGCCGGGTGCCGTACCCGGGGTCACGGTCCGGCTGCTGCTCGTCGGCGTGGTCGCGGTCGGGGCGGTGACGCTGGTCCCGTTCCCGCTCTGGCAGGCGATCGCCGTGGTCGCGGTCGTCGTCGCCGTCGTCATCCCACGCACACTCGCGGCGTGGGCGGCTGCGGCATGCCTCCCGTTCGGGGTGATCCTCACGGAGCCGTCCCCGGGCCGGACGGCTCTTGCGCTCCTACTCGTGCACGCGATCCACGTCCTCGCCGCGCTGAGCCTGGTCGTGCCGCTGAGGTCGCGCCTCGCGGTGCGGGTGCTCCGGCCGACCTTCCTGCGTTTCGGCATCGTGCAGCTCCTGTCGCAGCCGCTGGTGTTCGCGATGTGGCTGCTCGCTCCGAGCGGTGTCGACCGTGGAACGGAGTGGCTCGCGCCGGTCGCGGCCGCGGCCCTGGTCATGGGCGTGCTCCTCGCTCTGCGGGCGGCGAAGCGGTCGGACGGCGATCCGGCGCACGCGGCCTCGGGCGGGGGAGAGGCCGGAGTGGATGCCGGAGTCGGAGCCGATGTCCGTGGTCCCTCGTAGACTTGTTCGGTGCCCATCGTCCCCGTTGCTTCCCCAGGAAAACTCAGTGTCCGCGGTGCCCGCGTCCACAATCTCAAGAACGTCGACATCGACATCCCCCGCGACTCGCTGGTCGTGTTCACCGGCCTGTCCGGGTCGGGCAAGTCGAGTCTCGCGTTCGACACGATCTTCGCCGAGGGGCAGCGTCGCTACGTCGAATCGCTGAGCGCGTACGCGCGCCAGTTCCTCGGGCAGGTCGACCGCCCCGACGTCGATTTCATCGAGGGCCTCAGCCCGGCCGTCTCGATCGACCAGAAGTCGACCAACCGCAACCCGCGGTCCACCGTCGGCACGATCACCGAGATCTACGACTACATGCGCCTGCTCTGGGCGCGCATCGGTATCCCGCACTGTCCCGAATGCGGTGAACGCATCCAGCGTCAGACCGTGCAGCAGATCGCCGATCAGCTCATGGAACTTCCGGAGCGCACGCGCTACCAGGTGGTCGCACCCATCGTCTCTCAGAAGAAAGGCGAGTTCGTCGACCTGTTCCGTGAACTGGGCGCGAAGGGCTATTCTCGTGCCATCGTCGACGGTGATCTCATCCAACTCGCCGAGCCGCCGACGCTCAAGAAGAGCTACAAGCACGACATCGCCGTGGTCGTCGACCGGCTCGTGGCTTCAGACGACATCCTCGGCCGCGTGACCGATTCGGTCGAGACCGCGCTCGGTCTCGCCGGCGGAGTGGTGCAGATCAACTACGTCGACGGCGAGGGCGACGACGCATGGCAGACGTTCTCCGAGAAGCTGGCCTGCCCGAACGGGCACGCGCTCACTCTCACCGAGATCGAGCCGCGCACATTCTCCTTCAACGCGCCGTTCGGTGCGTGCCCGGCATGCTCCGGGCTCGGTACCCGCATGTCGGTCGACGTCGACCTGATGCTGGGTGACGAAGACCTCTCGATCCGTGAAGGTGTCATCATCCCCTGGACCACCCAGGGTAAGGGGTTGTTCCAGTACTACGAGCGCCTGCTCGAGGGACTCTCCCGCGATCTGGACTTCTCGCTGGACACCCCGTGGCGCAAGCTGCACTCCGATGTGCAGAATGCGATCCTCCGCGGCGAGAACTACAAGGTGACCGTCAAGTGGAAGAACCGCTACGGACGCGAGATGCGCTATGCATCCGGATTCGAGGGCGTGGTCCCCTACATCGAGCGGCAGTATCTGCAGGCGGAGTCCGACAACCAGCGCAGCCGGTGGGGCGAGTACCTCCGCGAAGTGCCGTGCCCGGTCTGCGACGGCAACCGTCTGAAGCCCGAGGTGCTGGCCGTGCAGGTGCACGGACACTCCATCGCCGAAGTCTCGCACCTCAGCCTCGCCGACGCCCGCGCGTTCATGGAGACGCTCACGCTCACCGACCGTGAGGCCAAGATCGCCGCTCAGGTGCTGCGCGAGATCCGCCTGCGCCTCGACTTCCTGCTCCAGGTGGGACTCTCCTACCTCAACCTCAGCCGCTCGGCCGGATCGCTGTCCGGTGGAGAGGCGCAGCGCATCCGCCTGGCCACGCAGATCGGCTCCGGTCTCACCGGTGTCCTCTACGTGCTCGACGAGCCGTCGATCGGACTCCACCAGCGTGACAACCGGCGCCTCATCGACACGCTGCTGAAGCTGCGCGACCTCGGCAACACGCTCATCGTCGTCGAGCACGACGAGGAGACGATCGAAGCGGCCGACTGGGTGGTCGACATCGGTCCCGGCGCCGGCGTCAACGGTGGCAAGGTCGTGCATTCGGGTCCGTATTCGGCTCTGCTCGACGACAGCGACTCGATGACGGGGGAGTACCTCTCGGGTCGCCGTGAGATCCCCCTGCCGACGAAGCGCCGCAAGATCGACAAGAAGCGGATGCTGAGCGTCGTCGGCGCTCGGGCCAACAACCTCCGCAACGTCACGGCCGACTTCCCGCTGGGTGTGCTCACCGCCGTCACCGGTGTCAGTGGCTCCGGCAAGTCCTCGCTCGTGAACGACATCCTGTACCAGGTGCTCGCGTCGCGGCTGAACGGGGCTCGCACGGTCCCCGGCAAGCACACGCGTGTGACCGGACTCGACAACCTCGACAAGGTCGTCCACGTCGACCAGGCGCCGATCGGCCGCACCCCGCGGTCGAACCCCGCCACGTACACGGGCGTGTTCGATCGCATCCGCACACTCTTCAGCGAGACACCGGAGGCGAAGGTCCGCGGCTATCAGCCCGGTCGCTTCAGCTTCAACGTCAAGGGTGGCCGCTGCGAGGCATGCTCCGGCGACGGCACGATCAAGATCGAGATGAACTTCCTGCCCGATGTGTACGTCGACTGCGAGGTCTGCCACGGTAAGCGGTACAACCGCGACACGCTGGCCGTGCACTACAAGGGCAAGAACATCGCCGAGGTGCTCGAGATGCCGATCGAGGAGGCCGCGGAGTTCTTCGAGCCGATCCAGGCGATCCACCGTTACATGAAGACGCTCGTCGACGTCGGGCTCGGCTACGTCCGACTCGGACAGTCGGCGACGACGCTCTCCGGCGGTGAAGCGCAGCGCGTCAAGCTCGCCACCGAGCTTCAGCGTCGTAGCAACGGACGCAGCATCTACGTGCTCGACGAGCCGACGACAGGTCTGCACTTCGAAGACGTCCGCAAGCTCCTCGAGGTGCTGAACGGACTGGTCGACAAGGGGAACACCGTGATCGTCATCGAGCACAACCTCGATGTGATCAAGTCGGCCGACTGGGTGATCGATCTCGGCCCCGAGGGCGGTTCCGGCGGCGGCCAGATCGTCGCCACCGGCACCCCGGAGCAGATCGCACGCGTCGAGGCGAGCCACACCGGGCTGTTCCTCGGCGAGATCCTGGGTGAGGGGCGCGCCGCGCGGAAGGCCAGCTGATGGCCGACGTGCTGCCGTACAAGCCGCGGCCGGGGGAGGTCCCGACCGATCCCGGCGTGTACCGCTTCCGTGATGCGTCCGGGCGGGTGCTGTATGTCGGCAAGGCGAAGAACCTGCGTCAGCGCCTGTCGAACTACTTCGCCCCGCTGCGTACGCTCCACGAACGCACCCGGCGCATGGTCACGACGGCGGCATCCGTCGAATGGACGGTCGTGTCGACGGACGTCGACTCGCTGCAGCTGGAGTACATGTGGATCAAGGAGTTCGATCCGCCGTTCAACGTGCGCTACAAAGACGACAAGTCGTATCCCTTCATGGCGGTGACGCTCGCCGACGAAGCGCCCAGGGTGATCGTCACACGCAATCGCAAGATCCCCGGTGCGCGGTACTTCGGCCCGTTCCCGAAGGTGTGGGCGGTGCACGAGACCATCGATCTGATGATCAAGGCGTTCCCGATCCGCACCTGCAGCGATTCCAGCTACAAGCGCGCGATGCAGACCGGCAGGCCCTGTTTCCCCGGGCAGATCGGCAAGTGCGGCGGCCCCTGCTCTATGACGGTGAGCATCGAGGAGCACCGGGCCATGGTCGATGACTTCGTGGCGTTCATGGCCGGCGGTGATGAGCGCTTCACCCGGGAGCTCACCAAGCGGATGCTGGCTGCCTCGGCGGCGATGGACTACGAGGCGGCGGCGAAGTACCGGGACAAGCTCTCGGCGATCGAAGCAGTTCTGGGCAAGAGCGCGCTCGTGCTCCCGGCCGACGAGGACGCCGATCTCTTCGGCATCGCCGAGGATGAGCTGGCGGCAGCTGTGCAGCATTTCGTGATCCGCGGCGGCAGGGTACGCGGTGTGCGTGCGCTGACCATCGAGAAGGAGATCGACATCTCGAGTGGTGATCTCGTCGAACAGGTGCTGCAGCAGGCATACGGCGAGGCGCAGGACGTCCCTCGCCGAATCCTCGTCCCGACCCTTCCGGACGACGCTGCCGAGCTCGAAGTCTGGCTGCGCGAACGTCGCGGCAAGAAAGTCGAGATCGCGGTCGCGCAGCGCGGGCAGCGGGCAGACCTCATGCGCACCGCGACGTTGAACGCGCAGCAGGCGTTGATCCGCTACAAGACCCGGCGCACGAGCGACTACGTCGCCCGTACGCAGGCGCTCACCGACCTGCAGCAGGCTCTCGGGATGTCCGAGGCCCCGCTGCGCATCGAGTGCTTCGACATCTCGCACCTCGGCGGGACGAACGTCGTGGCATCGATGGTCGTGTTCGAGGATGGTCTTCCCCGCAAGGACCAGTACCGCTCGTTCAACATCGCCGAGACGACGGATGACACCGACTCGATGTACCAGGTGCTTCGTCGTCGGCTCGCCTACCTCGATCGTCCCGAGGAACCGGAGGTCATCGATCCGACGACCGAGGCAGTCGTCGGAGAAGACGTGGGAGAGGCGACCGCGCGGCGAAAGCCGCGATTCGCCTACCCGCCGCAGCTCCTGCTCGTCGATGGTGGGCAACCGCAGGTGGAAGCAGCGGCCCGGGCCCTCCGTGACGCCGGGCACACCGAGATCGCGGTCTGCGGAATCGCGAAGCGTTTGGAGGAAGTGTGGCTCCCGGGTGACGATTTCCCGGTGATCCTGCCGCGTACCAGCGAGGCGCTCTATCTGCTGCAGCGTCTTCGTGACGAGGCGCACCGCTTCGCGATCACGCACCAGCGCAAGCGACGGCGCAACGACATCTCCTCCGTGCTCGCCGAGGTGCCGGGGCTCGGGGCATCCCGCATCAAGGTGCTGCTCAAGCACTTCGGCTCGGTGACGGCGCTGCGCGCAGCCGAACCGGGACAGATCGAAGAAGTGCAGGGAATCGGGCCGGTGCTCGCCCAGAACATCCATTCGCACCTGTCCACTCGCTAGGCTGGAGGCCGAGGGGGAGAGGGAGCACTGAGCAATGTCTGACGAGGAAAAGGGCGAGTTCCTCATCGTCACGGGAATGTCCGGCGCGGGTCGGACCACGGTGGCGAATGCGCTGGAGGATCTCGGCTGGTACGTCGTCGACAACCTCCCGCCCCAGATCCTCCGGCCGCTGCTGGATCTGACCGATATGGGCGGCAATGCGCTTCCCAAGGTGGCCGCCGTGGTCGATGTCCGAGGCCGCAACCTCTTCGACGATTTCCCCGGCGTCGCGCGCGCTCTCCGGTCTCGAGGGTCTGTCCGCGTCCTGTTCCTCGACGCCTCCGACGACGTCCTCGTGCGGCGCTTCGAGTCCGTCCGACGGCCGCATCCGCTCCAGGGGGATGGGACGCTCCTCGACGGGATCCGCATCGAGCGCACCAGACTCGCACCGATCCGTGAGGCGGCCGACCTGGTCATCGACACCTCGCGGCTCAACATCCATCAACTGGCGACGCAGGTTTCGGACATCTTCTCGGAGGAGGGAGCGGCGCGCCACCGCGTGACGCTCCTCAGCTTCGGATTCAAGTACGGCCTGCCGACCGACGTCGACATCGTCGCCGACATGAGATTCCTGCCCAACCCGTTCTGGAACGAAGAACTCCGCGGCCTGACCGGCCAGGACGAGACGGTCCGTGAGTACGTCCTCTCGCGGCCGGGTGCGATGGAGTTCCTGGACGCCTACTCGACGGCCCTCGTGCCTGTCCTCGAGGGGTATCAGCGCGAGAACAAGAGCCACTCCACGATCGCGATCGGTTGCACGGGGGGAAAGCACCGTTCGGTCGCGATGTCGGAGGAGCTCGCGCGCAGGCTGTCCGCGATCCCCGGAGTCGCCGTCAACGTCCGCCACCGAGACCTCGGCCGAGAATAGCGGTCCGCCCGGCCGAGTAAGCTGGACGTTTGCGCCGCGACCCGGCGCGTGAACGTGAAGGAGTGTCGTGGCACTAACCACCGACGTCAAGGCCGAGCTGGTCAGCATCCGCAATGCACCCCCGACGGTGCGAGTTGCGGAAGTCACCGCGATCCTCCGGTTCGCCGGTGGTCTGCATTCGATCGCCGGCCGCGTGGCCGTGGAGGCCGAGGTGGATGCCGAGACTCTCGCGCGCCGCGTCGCACGTGACCTCGCCGAGATCTACGGCGTGCGTCCCGAGATCGCGCAGGTGCAGTCGAGCACCGCGAACGACGGTGCCCGGTGGGCCGTGCGAGTGATCGCCCAGGGCGAGACGCTCGCCCGTCAGACGGGCCTTCTCGACCAGCGGCGGCGTCCCGTGCGCGGGCTCCCGAACCGCCTCACGACCGGTTCTCGGGCCGAGGTCGCCGGCCTGTGGCGCGGAGCGTTCCTCGCCGCCGGCACCCTGAGCGAGCCGGGCCGTTCGGCCATGCTCGAGGTCGTCTGCCCGTCGTCGGAAGCGGCGATGGCCCTCGTCGGTGCCGCGCACCGGCTCGGCGTGGCCGCCAAGGCTCGCGAGGTCCGCGGCATGCCGCGTGTCGTCGTGCGCGAAGGGGAGGCGATCCGCACCATCCTCAACGAGATGGGCGCGCAGAAGACCGCCATCGCGTGGGAAGAACTCCGTCAGCGCCGCGAGGTCCGTGCCGGGGTCAACCGCCTCGTGAACTTCGACGACGCGAACCTGCGCCGCTCGGCGCAGGCCGCGGTCGCCGCCTGCGCGCGTGTGGAGCGCGCGCTCGAGATCCTGGCCGACGAGGTACCCGATCATCTGAAGGTCGCCGGAGAGCTGCGTCTGGCTCACCGGGATGCCAGCCTCGACGAGCTCGGCCATCACGCCGACCCGCCGCTGACGAAGGATGCCGTCGCAGGCCGCATCCGCCGCCTGCTGGCGATGGCCGACAAGCGCGCTCAGCAGGAGGGTATTCCGGGCACCGAGGCCGCCGTGCCCGTGGGACTCGACGTCTGAGAGAATCCCTGCATGAGTGTCTTCGGCTGGCGCAGTGCAGAGTTCGGTGAGGCGACGGTCGAGACGCCGTTCGCGGAGACGATCCGTGATGCGATCACGGTCCTCGGCGTCGCTCCCACGATCACCGAGGGGCCTTTCGTCCGCTGGTACGACGGTGCGCGGCAGATCTCCGTCCGTCCGTCGAGCAGTGGCGGTGCGCAGATCCTCGTCGCGCACATGGATGCCATCGCTGACGAGGAGTATCGGAACTTCGAGTCCCTGCCCGACTCTGCTCTTCCCTACCGGTGGCGCGCGGATGACATCGGCCTCCTCCCCGAAGGCAGCTACCTGCCGGGGGAGCGGGTCGTCGACGATTTCGACGCGCTGGCTCCGGTCCTGACCCGGACACTCGTCACGCTGTGCGAGGCGACGGCCGCGCTGGGGGACGGGCGTTCCGAGGCGCAACTGCACGTCTGGTACGCCGATCCGGCACATGACGCCCTCGCCAGGGCCGACCGTTGGGCGGCGCGTCGCAAGACCTCGCTGAGCATCACGTTCAAGGCGGGGACCGGGAACATACATGTGATGCCGGTGGGCGGGAAGGCGCACGCAGAGCGGATCTCGTTCCCCGCCACCCCCGAGAACGCATCCATCGCCGCGGGCGCACTCCTGGAGCAGGTCGTGGCTACGGGGGCGCCGAATCCGGCGGCGCTCCGACAAGACTCGCTGATGTACGTCGACCGTCGCAAGCTCGTGCTCAGTCCGTTCGCCCTCGGCATCCCGCAGATGGGGCTGAACGCCTGATCCGGGTCGACCGGTCCGAACCGTCATATGGCGGAAGGTTCCGGGGCGCACCCGCGTTGTCGTCAGTAGGATGAAAGATGTCCGCTCTACGCCGCACATCGGCGGCGCGGAGGATCGGCAAGCGCCGCGGCGCGGCGCGGATTGGATGAAAGCGATATGGCGACTTACACGCTCCCCGACCTTCCCTACGACTTCGCAGCCCTCGAGCCGCACATCAGCGGCAAGATCATGGAACTGCACCATGACAAGCACCACGCGACGTACGTCGCGGGCGCGAACACCGCGCTCGACCAGCTCGCAGAAGCCCGCGAGAGCGGCAACCTCGCGAACGTCAACAAGCTCGAGAAGGACCTCGCCTTCAACCTCGGCGGCCACGTCAACCACTCGATCTTCTGGACGAACCTGTCGCCGAACGGCGGAGGCCAGCCCGAGGGCGAGCTGAAGGCGGCCATCGATGAGTACTTCGGCTCGTTCGAGAAGTTCCAGGCGCACTTCACCGCGGCGGCGACCGGCATCCAGGGCTCCGGCTGGGCCGTGCTCAGCTGGGACTCGATCGGCTCGCGCCTGATCATCCAGCAGCTGTTCGACCAGCAGTCGAACACGGCGCAGGGCACCATCCCGCTGTTCCAGCTCGACATGTGGGAGCACGCGTTCTACCTCGACTACCTGAACGTCAAGGCGGACTACGTCAAGGCCGCGTGGAACATCGCGAACTGGGAGAACGTCGCCCAGCGCCTCGAGGTCGCCCGCAAGCAGACGAACGGCCTGCTGGTACTGTCGTAATC
>NZ_JBLVOH010000030.1:15081-15578 GCF_053543675.1 Microbacterium umsixpiens | reverse complement strand
GGCGGAGGCGGTGGCGGTGGAGGCGGTGGAGGATCCCAGGGCAGCGGCGGCTGGTGCCGTCCGCACGGTGGGGGCAAGAGCTCGGGCTACGGTCCGCGATCGCAGCAGTGCGGTCCGCAGGGCTGCTCGTCGAGCTTCCACTACGGCACCGACTTCGCGAACGGCTGCGGCGCCGCGATCTACGCCGCGCAGTCCGGCACCGTCGACTACGCGGGCTACAACGGCGGTTACGGCAACTACATCCGCATCCAGCACGGCGGCGGGATCGGCACCGGCTACGCACACATCCGCAACGGCGGCATCATCGTCAGGTCCGGCCAGTGGGTGCGCTCCGGGCAGGTCATCGCCTACGCCGGCAACACGGGTCGCTCGTTCGGATGCCACCTGCACTTCGAGGTCTATGACCGCGGCAACGCCATCAACCCGGTGCAGTTCCTGGCCCGGCACGGCGTCTCCGCCTGATCGCAGGCTCACAGCAACCGAAAAGACCCCCCGCC
>NZ_JBLVOH010000030.1:0-15061 GCF_053543675.1 Microbacterium umsixpiens | reverse complement strand
TCTGCGGGACCGGGGGTCTTTTCGTGTCTGGTGACTCAGCGGGTCAGTGGCCCTGCTCGCCGAAACGGACGATCGCCTCGTCGAGGATGCGCTGCGCCTCGGCGGCATTCCCCCACTCGTCGACCTTGACCCACTTGTTGGGCTCGAGGTCCTTGTAGTGCTCGAAGAAGTGCGAGATCTCCTTCTTCGTGTAGTCGGCGATGTCATCGATGTCCTGGATGTGCGCCCAGCGCGGGTCCTTCGACAGCACGGCGACGAGCTTGTCGTCCCCGCCGGCCTCATCGCTCATCTTCAGCACGGCGACGGGACGGACCTCGACGACGACGCCCGGGTAGATGGCGTGGTCGAGGAGCACGAGCACGTCGAGCGGGTCGCCGTCCTCGCCGAGCGTGTTGTCGAAGTAGCCGTAGTCGGCGGGGTAGCCGAAGGTCGTGTAGAGCACGCGGTCGAGGTGCACTCGTCCGGTCTCGTGGTCGACCTCGTACTTCACGCGGCTGCCGCGCGGGATCTCGATGACGGCGTCGTGTGCGCCCATGCGTGTGCTCCTCAGGAAAAGTTCGGTTGGATGCCGCGGACTAGCCTACCTGCGGCTCGCTCCGGCGCTTTCGGAGGAGACGATTCAGCAGACGGCTCATCGGGTCGCTCAGGAGCAGCAGGAACAGCCCCGTGTATCCGTTCGGCGAAGCCGCGACGGCGATCGCGAGTGCGGCGGTGAACAGGACGATCGAGGCGACATCGCCGATGGCCCCCAGGCGGATGGTCTCGGTCGACACGGTGCCGAGGTCGCGATGGCGCGCCAGGTAGAGCCATCCGGCGAGGGTGGTCACCTGCGTCATGATCAGCGTGCCGATGTACACCACGGCCTGCAGCGGGTCGGTGTCCATCTGCCCGATCATCGCGGTCGGAACCGGGAGCCACACGATCGTCGCCATCCACGCGACGTTGATCCACAGCAGGGGACCGGTGACGAACTCCACGTCACGGTACTGGCGGTGGTGTCCCATCCAGAACGTCGCGATCAGGAGGAAACTCAGTCCGAAGCTCAGCAGCTGACCCGAGTGCTCGTCGAAGAACTCGGCTGTGCTCGTATGGTCGGATGCGGCCTCGGACACCGACTCCATGAGGGGAAGGATGAGCAGCGTCATGGCGATCGCGACCACGGCATCGACGAACGCCTTGAAGCGTTCGGTCCGGAAAGGCTGAGTGCGCGGGTGATCGTTCACGGCGTCAGGATAGACCCGTGCTCGTGCCGCCCGCATGGGGTGCGACCGTGCCCTACCGTGGAACCGTGCCATCACTCTCTCCCGCCATCGCCGAGATCCGCCTGGCCGTGCGCACCGCGCTCGTCGACCTTCCCGAAGGTTCGACCGTGATCGTCGCGCTCTCCGGGGGCCCCGATTCTCTCGCGCTCGCCGCGGCGACGGCCTTCGAAGCGTCGAAGCTGGGTCTCCGTGCGGCATCACTGACCGTCGACCACGGCCTGCAGGATGACTCCGCCGAGGTCGCGTCGACGGCGGCACAGGCGGCAGCGGCGCTCGGACTCGACCCGCTGATCGTGCGCGTGCAGGTGGATGGCGAAGGCGGACCTGAGGCCGCAGCGCGCGACGCGCGGTACCGTGTGCTCCGTGACGCGGCGGCGGATGTCCGCGCCGCTGCCGTTCTGCTCGGCCACACCCTCGACGACCAGGCCGAGACCGTGCTCCTCGGACTCGCCCGCGGCTCGGGCGCCACCAGCCTGCAGGGCATGGCGCCCTCGCGGGAAGATGACGACGGGCTCCGTTGGCTGCGTCCGCTGCTCGGCGTCCGTCGCGAGACCACACGGGCGTTCTGCGCCGCATCCGATCTCGAGGTCTGGGACGACCCTCACAACTTCGACGACCGTTACGCGCGGGTGCGGGTGCGGGAGCGCGTGCTGCCGGTGCTCGAGGCCGAGCTCGGCCCGGGCATCGCCGAGGCCCTCGTCCGCACCGCGGAGCAGCTGCGGGAGGACGCCGAGGCCTTCGACGAGATGATCCACGAGACGATCGAGGACATCGTCGAGCATGCGGAGGCGGGGATCTCGGTGAGCGTCGCGGCGCTCGCCGCCAACCCCGCAGCACTGCGCAACCGCATCATCCGCCTCGTCGTCGACAGCGAGTTCGGGGTGAGTCTCACGAGGACGCAGACCATCGAGGTCGCGCGGCTCGTCACCGATTGGCGCGGTCAGGGGCCGATCGATCTGCCCGGGTGCGCGGCTGTGCGCCAGGGCGGCCGCATCGTCTTCACCGCATCCGGTCGCTGAGGACCCTCCGCCGAAGCGCCTTCGCCTCGCGACCGGAAGTGCGGGGTGTGACTACTTCTTGCCGCCGAAGAGGCCGCCGAGGATGCCGCCGAGGTCGATGCCGCCGCCGGAGCCGCCGCTCTTGCCACCGCCGAGCAGTCCGCCGATCACGTCGCCGATTCCGCCTCCGCCTGCCGAACCGCCGCTGTTGCCACCGCCGAGGATCCCGCCGATGACGTCGCCGATGCCGCCCGAGCTCTCGGCTCCGGCATCCGCCTTCGCCGTCTTGTCCTTCGTCGCGTTCGCGATGAGGCCCATCACGATGGGGGCGAGGATCGGGAGGAGCTTGCCGAAGTCGATGCCGGGAGTAGCCTTCGACTCGGTGAGCTCCTTCGTGACCTCCGTCTTCTTGGAGCCGAGGATGTGCGCGACGATCTTGTCGCCGTCGGCCTGATCGATGTCGTCGACCTTCGAAGCGCCGGCCGTGCCCTCGTGCTTCTTCAGCGCGTTCTGGATGGCCGCGGAGCCCTCGTCGGTCTCTGCGTTCTTCGCGAGCCCGCCCAGCAGCACGGCGCCGCCCTGCTCGACAGCGACCTTCGCCTCGTCCCGCGAGACACCCAGCTTCTCGGCGATGTCGTCGATCGGAACCTGCTTGAGGATGTCGTCAAGAGCCATGGTGAATCCTTCCGTCCGGGGCGTCCGCCCACATCACCGCTCACAGTAGTGCGGATGCGGTGGGCATGGGGAGATCTGCCCATCGGCAGCGTCGGACGCGTGACGTAGGGTAGACGCGTCCGGGGGGAAAGGGCATCGGTGACCGATCTCGATGTTCAGAAAGAAGCGCTCGATGCAGCGCAGGCACGGCTCACTGCGGGGCCGCGCCGATCATCACGTCGTGCCTGTCGTTCGGCGGTGCCGGATCGTCTTCGGTCGAGGGCGCTCTGGGTGAGGCCGAGTCGCTGCTGACGCAGATACTGTCGGCTCTCGCGCAGACGGCGACCAACTCTGCGACCGATGCGGCATCCGTGGCATCGACCTTCACCGCCAACGACGAGGCGCTCGCGCAGCAGGCGGCGCAATGAGTCTGCCAGGCCTGATCGACGATCCGGCTCGCGGAGACGCGGGCGCCGTGAGTGGGTATGCGACCACGTTCTCCACGCGGGCGGCGTCGTCGCGAGAGCGCAAGGGCGATGCGGATGCGGCGCTGGCGAGCGTCACGTCGATGACGGCGTCCGCGGCGGACGAACTCGGTGCGCGCGTGGTGCTCCTGTCGCAGCGCCTGGGCGAGGCGGCTGAGGGGCTGGACGGCATCTCGACGGCGGTGTCGGCGTATGCGACCGATCTGGAGGGGCTGAAGAGCGAGGGTGCCCGTCGGCTGCGGGCGGCGCAGAACGCCTATGACCACATCTTCGTGCGTCGGGCCGAGGCCTTGAGCGCGGCGAGCGAGTTCGTCACCGGCTGGGCGCCGCCGTGGGACGCGGTGCTGCCGTCGTGGATGTACGTCGACGACCCGAGCTACCTGCGTCGCTGGCAGGATGCGATCGACGACTATTACACGGCGCGGGCGTCGTACAACGCGCTGGCGGAGGAGCGCACGGCGATCGACCAGCGTGCCGTGAACGCGGTCGCCGCCGTGCCGCTCATCTCCGCCGTCACGCAGGGCGGGAAGGTCGGCGGTGCGGGGTTCGCGGCAGCCAGTCTCGCGTGGGCGGGGAACGTCAATGCGATCACGGCCGAGTCCCTGGCCGGTCTCGGGGGTCCGGACATCATCCGTGAGACGTGGAACACGATGGATCAGGCGACGCGGGATGCGCTGCTTGCCGCATCACCGATGATCCTCGGGAACCTCAACGGCATCCCGATCCGTGACCGGGTCACCGCGAACCGCACCAACATCCGCGCCGAGATCGCGCGGCGGGAAGCGGAGATCGCCCGGCTCCAGGAGAAGCTCGACGGGATGACGGCGCGGAACCACTGGAGCGCCCAGCGACGGAAGAGCCTGAGCGACGAGATCGCCGAGCTGCGGGAGCCGATCGGTGCGTGGAAGGATCTGCTCGGACAGAAGATCAACTGGGTGGACTTGAACCGCGTGACGCACGATGAGATTGGTGCTCGCGTCGTCGTTTTCGATCCAGCATCGGATGCGATCGCAACGTATCACGGTCCCCTCGACGATGTCACTGGTGACATTCCTGCTTGGGTTGAGAACGTGGCGGTATCGGTTCCTGGCACGGGGGCGACAACTGCAGCGTTCTCAGACGATGTTTCACGTCAACTTCAAGATAGGGCGGGCAGTACCTCTGCCGTCTTCCAGTGGGCGGGCGGGAGGTTCCCCGGGAGTATCCCGGAAGCGATGACGTGGGGCTATGCGGAGAATCTCGCTCCGAAGCTCCGAGACTTCGTTGGAGCGATAGCGCGTCCTCCTGGCTCCGTGCTCACTGTGCTCGGACACAGTTACGGTGGGGCGACCGTGGGTCTTGCGGAAGCGGCGGGCCTGGAGGCCGATCGGGTTCTCTACGTGGCTGCTGCCGGAATGGGACACGGCGTATCAGGCCTTGAGGACTTCCCGAACACGAGTGATGTGCCGCACTACGCGATGATGGTGCGCAACGACAGCGTCGTCGGTGCCATCCAGCCTGACGCGATGAGCTGGATGCACGGGCAATCTGCTGTCGATGCGGAAGGCGTCACACGTCTTGAGACCGGGTGGATCGACGACGGGGATCTCGAGAGCGTGGATCTGGAGGACTACGACGATCCTGATACTGAATTCCCCGCCGCCATCGATGCGCACAGCACCATCTACAAAAGGGGCTCTACAGCCTTCAACAACATGGTGGCGGTGATCACGGGCGGAGATGCGGTTACGTGGGCGCCGGATGATTTCGTCCGCACGCCGCGTGTCAGTGTCCGTCATGACGGGATCGATATGCCGGGGTATGAGCCGGATTACCTCACAATCGAATGATGAGACGTCTGTTGGGAGTGGTCCTCGCTGTTGTCGGCGTGCTGGCCCTGGGGGGATGTGGAATGACGCCGGAGAGTCGGCTGGACGAGTACCAGGAGAAGGCAGATGCTCTTGCGATGAGTGTGGTTGGGCTCATCCCTGAGGAGTTGCAGCCGGTGATGGATGGAGACTTGAGATCAGAGGGCACGGCACCGCTGAACGGGGTCACATCGGAGCGAAGGCCTCAAGACGTGGCCTGGTGGGAGTCGCAGGCCAACGTCAGTCTGATTGCGAAGGAGAACGCAGCAGCAGATGCAATCGTCGCGGTGACGGACGCGCTCGAGGCTGATGGATGGACCACCAAGCGGGTCGATGAAACCGACGGGGGGGAGACCATCACAGATGGTTTCCGTCGCGACGGTTGGTATATCGAGATCGCGTGGACGCGGACGGTGCCGGGGAAGGTGGAGCGTTTCGACATCTCAGTCGTGAGTCCGAATACCGTGCGCGGGGACCACGACGACATCTACTCATGAGCGTGATGTCCGTGTCTGGACCGCGTGTGTTCTGGTCCTGGTCGCGGGATCGACTGATGCGGAGATGGTGGGGAATCGTTGCACTGCTCGCGTCGGTGGGCTTGATCGGAGGATGTGCCGTGTCGGCTGAAAGTCGATTGGATGAGTTTCGAGCTGAGGGCGAGGCGATCTCGCATCAGATTGTCGAGTCGATCCCCACTGAAGTGATTGCGGAAGGCCCCGACACTGACTCTCGAGGACAGTTGGCGCCGAGCATGGGGCAGACTCCTCAGACGCCGGCGTGGTGGCAAGTGGATACCTTCGTAGACCTTGTCAATGAGCCTGCGGCGTCTGAGACGGCCGCAACGGCTGTCGAGTCTGCGCTGGTCGATGACGGGTGGGTCAAAGCTGAAGAGCGCGGATCCTCGGATCCGGTTTACAAGTCGGACGAGTATCGGCGCGATGGCTGGTATGTGGCTGTTGGTTGGGTTCGGTCGGATCCGAGCACCGTCGAAAGCTTCAGCATCCTCGTGGTGAGCCCCGATACGGTTCGCGGCGATCACGAGGACGTGTATTCCTGAGCGGAATCGCGGATGGTTCGCACAGGGATGAGAGGCACGGGGGTTGCGCTGACGCTCGTCGCCGTGTTCGCGCTGGGGAATGTTCGGTGAGCGTAAGTGAGAGCCGTCTCGACGACTACAGGATTGAAGCGGACGAGCGGGTTGCGGAGGTCGTCGAGCTGATTCCGGAGGAATTCCAACCGAGCCCGGTACAGGTGCACGCGTCGAGGGCGCTCGTCGATGGGATGGCAGCCGATGGGTGGGAGCACGAGCGGGTCCGAGAGACCTCGGAAAGCCAGCTCGTGACAGAGGGCTTCCATCGCGACGATTGGTACGTGGAGGTCGTCTGGGTGACCGCAGCGTCGGGGCTTCACGAGGCGATCGACATCCGAGTGCTCAGTCCCAAGACGGTTCGCGGCGATCACGACGAGATTCGCTCCTGAACATGAGACGTTTCTGGGGAGTGATGGGCGTGCTCATTGCTGCTTTCGTGTTGAGCGGTTGCGCCGCCGCGGAGAGTCGCCATGATGCGTATCAGGTGCAGGCGGAAGCGCTGGCGGAGGAGATCGTGGGGATGATCCCGGCGGACCTCGCGCCGTCGACGCCGCCTGATGTGGAGTCCCGAGGGCGGATGCTCCAGAACCCGGTAGCTGCCGGACCGTCTGCCGAGGACTCGGTCTGGTGGCAGGTCGACACCTATGTTGAGCCGGTTCAGCGCGACGGGGCTTCTGAAGAGGCCGCGAAGGCGATCGCCACCCAGCTGCTCGCAGACGGGTGGGAGCACACGGACGCTCGTGAGACGTCGGAGGGGCGACGCACCGCCGACGCCTACGGCAAGGACGACTGGTATGTCGAGGTAACGTGGGTGCGCTCCGAGGAGGGCAAGTACGAGACCATCGAGATCGGCGTGCTCAGCCCGAAGACCACCCGCGGCGACCACGACGAGATCCATTCCTGATCGCAACGGAGAACCCTGAACCGGAGCACCCGGTTCCGTCACCTAAAATCGATCCATGCGCGCCGCGGAGATCCAGGACGACCTTGCTCAGATCCTCGTCACAGAGGAGGAGATCCTCGCCAAGCTCGATGAGCTGGCGACGCAGGTCGCCCACGACTACGAGGGCAAAGACCTCGTGCTCGTCGGCGTCCTCAAGGGGGCCGTCATGGTCATGGCCGACTTCGCCCGCGCCCTGCCGTTCCACGCCCCGATGGACTGGATGGCGGTGTCGAGCTACGGCGCCAGCACCAAGTCGAGCGGTGTCGTGCAGATCCGCAAAGACCTCGACACCGACCTCAACGGCAAGCACGTCCTGATCGTCGAGGACATCATCGACTCGGGTCTGACCCTCAGCTGGCTGCTCGAGAACTTCGGATCCCGCGGCGCCGAGTCGATCGAGGTGCTCGCCCTGCTGCGCAAGCCCGAGGCCGCGAAGGTCCACATCGACTGCAAGTACGTCGGCTTCGACATCCCCACCGACTTCGTCGTCGGATACGGCCTCGACTACGACGAGCGCTACCGCAACCTGCGCGACGTCGCGGTGCTCGCCCCGCACGTCTACTCCTGACGCGCGGCACGCTACGCCGTGGGTGAACGTACAGCGACCCCCTAGGGCGCGCGCGATACGCTGATCCGATCATGGATGTGAAGAAGCTCACCCGGAATCCGCTGATCTACGTCGCGCTGATCGGCCTGCTGCTGTTCGGCGGCTTCCTGCTGATCTCGAATCTGGGTGCGCCCAAGCAGATCACGACGCAGGAGGGGCTCAAGCTCCTCTCCGGCACCACGGTCACCGAGGTCGTCAACACCGACGGCGACCAGCGCGTCGACATGACCCTCTCCAAGGCGTTCGAGGGCTCCGAGAATGTGCAGTTCTACTACGTCGACGCCCGCGCCGACGAGGTCGTCAGCGCGATCAACGAGGCTGCTCCCAAGGACGGCTTCAACGACGCCGTGCCGCGTGCGACCTGGTTCGACGGCTTCCTCTCGCTCCTCCTCCCGCTCGTGCTGCTGGGCCTCCTGTTCTGGTGGCTGCTGTCGTCGATGCAGGGCGGCGGCGGCAAGGTCATGCAGTTCGGCAAGTCCAAGGCCAAGCTCGTCAACAAGGAGACGCCGACCGTCACCTTCGCCGACGTCGCCGGTGCCGACGAGGCCATCGAAGAGCTCCACGAGATCAAGGAGTTCCTGCAGGATCCCGCGAAGTTCCAGGCCATCGGCGCCCGCATCCCGAAGGGCGTGCTCCTTTACGGCCCTCCCGGAACCGGCAAGACGCTCCTCGCCCGCGCCGTCGCCGGCGAGGCAGGCGCCCCGTTCTACTCGATCTCGGGATCGGACTTCGTCGAGATGTTCGTCGGTGTCGGTGCCTCCCGTGTGCGCGACCTCTTCGGCCAGGCCAAGGAGAACGCCCCCGCCATCATCTTCATCGACGAGATCGACGCCGTCGGCCGCCACCGCGGTGCCGGCATGGGCGGCGGAAACGACGAGCGCGAGCAGACCCTCAACCAGATGCTGGTCGAGATGGACGGCTTCGACCCGAACGCGAACGTCATCGTGATCGCCGCGACCAACCGCCCCGACATCCTCGACCCGGCACTGCTGCGCCCCGGCCGCTTCGACCGCCAGATCGGCGTCGACGCCCCCGACCTCAAGGGCCGCCAGCGGATCCTCGAGGTGCACAGCAAGGGCAAGCCGCTCTCGAAGAACGTCGACCTCGAAGTCGTCGCCCGCAAGACCCCAGGGTTCACCGGTGCCGACCTGGCCAACGTCCTCAACGAGGCCGCGCTGCTCACCGCCCGCTCGAACGCGCAGTTGGTCGACAACCGCGCCCTCGACGAGGCCATCGACCGCGTGATCGCCGGACCGCAGCGCCGCACCCGTGTGATGCGCGACAAGGAGAAGCTGATCACCGCGTACCACGAGGGTGGACACGCCCTCGCGGCGGCGGCGATGAACTACACCGACCCGGTCACCAAGATCACGATCCTGCCCCGCGGCAAGGCCCTCGGATACACGATGGTGCTGCCGCTGGACGACAAGTACTCGGTCACCCGCAACGAGCTCCAGGACCAACTGACCTACGCCATGGGCGGTCGCGTCGCCGAGGAGATCATCTTCCACGACCCCACCACCGGTGCATCGAACGACATCGAGAAGGCGACGTCGATCGCCCGCAAGATGGTGCTCGAGTACGGCATGACCACACAGGTCGGACCGGTCAAGCTCGGCAGCGAGGGCGGCGAACCCTTCGCCGGTCGTGACATGGGCCGTGGCCGCGAATACTCCGAGCGCGTCGCCGAGCGGGTGGATGCCGAAGTGCGCGCGCTCATCGAGCAGGCGCACAACGAGGCGTACGAGGTCATCAGCGCGAACCGCGACATCCTCGACAAGCTCGCCCTGGCGCTCCTCGAGGAGGAGACCCTCGACCACAACCAGATCGCCGAGATCTTCACCGAGGTGAAGAAGCTTCCGGAGCGTCCGCTGTGGCTGTCGAGTGAAGACCGTCCGGTGTCGGAGCGGCCCCCGATCGAGGTGCCCAAGAAGGACGTCTCGCTCGCGGCATCCGTCGAGGCACCCGCCACCGCACCCCGCGCGCAGCAGGGCTCGGCGGGAGCCGGGAACCCGCGACCCGCGACGGCGTGACGTGACCGTCGACAGGCACCGTGTCGAGCGACTCACCCGCGAGCTGCTCGAGGCCATCGGCGAAGATCCTGATCGACCGGGGCTGAAGCAGACGCCGTCGCGCATGGCCGAGCTGTACTCCGAGTTCTTCGCGGGCGTCGGGGAGGATCCCACCGAACCGCTCGCACGCACCATCAGCGTCTCGCGCGGACCCGCGCCCGACACCCTGCCTTCCGGGGCCGTGCTGCTGCGCGACATCCGCTTCCGTTCGGTCTGCGAGCACCACCTGCTGCCGTTTGCTGGGCACGCTCACATCGCGTATCTCCCGGGCGAGCAGGTCGTCGGTCTCGGGGCGCTCGTTCGCGTGGTCGAGATCCTCGCCGCCCGTCCGCAGGTGCAGGAACGCCTCGGCGAGCAGATCGCCGACACGATCGCGGAGCATCTCGACACCCGGGGAGTGCTCGTCGTGCTCGACGCCTCGCACGGCTGCGTCACGATGCGCGGCGGACGCCAGAGTGAGGCGTCCACCCTCACGATCGCGGCGCGCGGGGAGTACACGGATGCCGTCGCCAGGACCGAGCTCATCACGCTGATCGGCGCGTCGGCGGGATCCGGAGCAGCGCGCTGATGACGAGCATCTGGGGCATCGTCAATGTGACCCCCGACTCCTTCAGCGACGGCGGTCGTTACCTCGACGTCGATCGGGCGGTCGCCCACGGTCTGCGCTTGCGGGCCGAAGGCGCCGCGGTGCTCGACGTCGGCGGTGAGTCGACCCGGCCCGGCGCCGACCGCATCGGTGCCGATATCGAACAACAGCGGGTGATCCCGGTGATCGAGCAGCTCGCCGCGGCAGGCGTGCCGGTCAGCATCGACACGCTCAACGCGGGCACCGCCGCCGCAGCCGTGCGGGCCGGCGCGCGCATCGTGAACGACGTCTCCGGAGGGCTTGCAGACCCCGACATGCGGGCAGCCGTCGCGGAATCCGGGGCAGACTACGCGATCGGCCACTGGCGCGGATTCTCCTCCGACATGTATGCGAACGCCGAGTACCGTCGCGTCGCGCGCGAGGTGGCGGGAGAGCTGCAGGAGCGCATGGGCGAAGCCGCCGCATCCGGGATCGCACCGTCGCGACTGATCCTCGATCCGGGTATCGGGTTCGCGAAAGCCGGCGCGCAGAACTGGGACGTGCTGCGCGGACTCGACGAGATCGTCGCTCTGGGTCCTCGCGTGCTCATCGGCACCTCGCGCAAGCGCTTCCTGGCGGAGGCGCTGCGTCAGCAAGCCGGCGCGGACGACGAGGTCTCCGAGTCACGCCGCGATCTCGCGACGGCCGTCACCAGCGCCCTGGCGGCCCGCGCCGGGGTGTGGGCGGTGCGCGTGCACGACGTGGCCGGCACCCGCGATGCGCTCGCGATCACGCACGCCTGGGCAGGCTGAACCCCCACCCAGCCGAGGGGGTGGGTCCCCCGTACGCTAGAGTCATGGATTTCCTCGATGAGATCGTCCTCACCGGTCTGACCGTCTTCGGCCGCCACGGCGTCTACACGCACGAGCGGGAAGAGGGCCAGGACTTCACGATCGACCTCCGCCTGCGCTTGTCGCTGGATCAGGCCGCGGCCTCTGACGACGTGACCGACACCGTGCACTACGGCGAGCTCGCCGAGAAGGTGGCGGCGATCGTCGCGGGCGAGCCGGTGAATCTGATCGAGACGCTCGCGGAACGCATCGCGTCGGCGGCGCTCGAGGACGAGCGGGTGCAGAACGTGACGGTGACCGTGCACAAGCCGCACGCCCCGATCCCGCTGAACTTCGCCGATGTGGCGGTCACTGTGAACCGCAGCCGCCCGCCGCAGGCGCTCGAGGACATCACGATATGAGCCGGGACCTCGCGAAAGCGCCCGAGCTGCCCGACCCCCGCCCGGCACGCCCGGAGACCGTGGCCGTCGTCGCCCTCGGCGCGAACCTCGGTGACCGGCACGAGACGATCCGCGCCGCGGCGCAACGGATCGCCCGCCTGCCGCTCGTGAGCGATGTGCGACTCTCCGACCTGTTCGAGACCGTCGCACTCCGCCTCGACGGACCGGATCCCGAGGCGCCGGGGTACGTGAACGCGGTCGCCCTGGTCACCACGCGTCTCGCCCCGGAGATCCTCCTCGGGATGCTGCACGCCATCGAGGACGAGAACGGTCGGGAGCGCCGCGAGCGGTGGGGCGACCGCACGCTCGACCTCGACCTCATCGCGTACGGGGACGTCGTCTCGGACGAACCGCGTCTGCAGCTGCCGCACCCGCGCGCCGCGGAACGCCTCTTCGTGCTCGACCCCTGGCTCGACGTCGACCCGGATGCGGAGCTTCTCGGACGAGGGCGCGTGGCCGACCTCGCGGCCGATCTGCGCGGCCGGGGCGAACGATGAGGCGCACCTCTGCGGGGCTCCTGCTTCTGCTCGCACTGCTCGCGGCCGGTGGCGGTTTCCTGCTCGATCATCTGCTCACGGCGTCCGGCCGGGTCACGTTCACGCCGTCGCTGCTGCTCCCGGTGCTGCTTCTGCTCATCGCCACTGCCTCCCTGGGCGTCGCCTGGCCGGTGCGCCGCAGCGTGCGCTCGGGCGTGCGTATCGATCCGTTCCGCGCGCTGAGAGCGGCGACGCTCGCCCGTGCCTCGAGCCTGCTCGGTGCCATCATGGCGGGCTTCGGAGCGGGGCTGCTGGTGTTCCTCCTCTCGCGGCCGGTCGATCCACAGGTAGGGTCGACTGTGGCCATGCTGGCCCTCATCGGTAGCGCGATCGTCCTCACGATCGCCGCGCTCGTCGCCGAACAGTTCTGCACCCTGCCGAAGGATCCTGATGACTCAGAACCCAGAGACCGCGCCCCTGAACCCGGCGGAGGGCACTGACCTCGACGCCCTCGACCAGGGCACGTACTCCGAGCTGCGGACGGCTCGGAACGAGGCCCGGCTGGAGCTCGACGGTGCGTGGCACCAGATCTCGCCGCGCTACGTGGTGTCGCAGATCGTGCAGAACGTGATCTTCCTCGTGATCGTCGCCGCCGCGGCGCTCGTGCTCAGCCTCGTGCTGGACCAGCGGTGGGTGTGGATCCCCGCCGGAGTCGTCCTCCTCATCACGGTGATCGCGCTCATCATCCTCCCGCGGCAGGCGAAGGCGATCGGCTACATGCTGCGCGCTGACGACATCGTGTTCCGCAAGGGCATCCTCTGGCAGCGCATGATCGCCGTGCCTTACGGCCGTATGCAGCTGGTGGACATCACCCAGGGTCCGCTCGACCGCGGCTTCGGCATCGCGCAGCTCAAGATGGTGACGGCCGCCGCGACGACCGGCGTGCAGATCCCCGGCCTCACCCAGGAGGCGGCGGAGGCGCTGCGCGACACCCTCATCCACGTCGCCGAGACCCGCCGGACCGGCCTGTGAGCGAGCCGCAGCTCCCGCCCGCCCCGAGGACGCGGGCGACCGGCGTCGACTCGTCGACCACCCTCGCCAACGGCGAGTGGCACCGCATGCATCCGCTCACGCCGCTCTTCAAGGGCGGGCTGGTGCTGATCATCGTCGCCGGCATCGTGATCACGAACATGCGCGATCGTCTCATCACCTGGGCCGTCGCGCTCTTCGCGCCGGAAGAGGCGCACGTCGGTGACTACTCCGGCGGCGATCCCGTCGACTGGGTGCTCTCCAACAACCTGATCCTCGTCGCGCTGCTCAGTGTGCTGGGACTCGTCATCGTTCTCGTGCTGATCTTCTGGTTCGTCCGGCGCTTCCATCAGTTCCGGATCACCGGCGACCACGTCGAGGTGCGCAAGGGGTTCATCTTCCGCTCGCACCGCCGGGCTCCGCTCGATCGCGTGCAGGGCGTCAACCTGACCCGTCCGTTCCCGGCGCGCATCATCGGACTCGCGAAGCTGGAGGTCGTGGGCGCCGGAAACGATGCGAACGTCGAACTCGAGTACCTCGCGACGTCGCGCGCCGAGTCCGTGAGGTCGGACATCCTGCGCCTGGCATCGGGCGCCAGAGCTGCCCGCAACGCCGCGCTGAACCCGGGTTCCGTCTCGGCCCCGGCTGCGACCGCGCCGGGATCCGCGCGTGCGCAGCTGGTCGGATCGGTGAACGCCGGAGTCAACGACCTCCTCGCGGGCGTCGACCTCGCCGACGTCGTCCCCGAGAGCGTCGTCAAGATCCCGACCGGGCGCCTCGTCGGATCGCAGTTGATCTCGGGTCTGCTGTGGGTCGTGTTCTTCGGCGCGATCTTCGCGATCGCGTTCGGCAGCGCGCTGATCGGCCTGCTTATCGACGGCGACACCGACGGCGGCGTCGTGCTGCTCGGGCTGGGCTTCGGCATGGGAGTGCCGCTGGTGATCGCCGTGGTCGGTATCACCTGGGCGCAGATCTCGAAGTCGTTGCGCTACTCGATCGCCCCCACCCCCGACGGCGTGCGCATCACGTACGGGCTCCTCACGACCGTGACCGAGACGCTCCCGCCTGGGCGCATCTTCGCCGTCGAGGTGACGCAGTCGCTGCTGTGGCGCCCGTTCGGCTGGTGGACGATCAAGATCAACCGGATGAGCGGCAAGAGCGCCGCTCAGCAGTCCTCCGGCAGTGGACAGCAGTTCAACGTGGTGCTGCCGGTCGGCAAGCGCGCCGACGTCGAGCGCGTGCTCGCGCTGGTGCTGCCGGACGTTCCCGCCGAGAGCATCCACTCACTCTGGGAGCAGGGCGTCGTCGGCCCGGTCGAAGGCGACACGTACCGCACGATGCCGCGGCGCGCATGGTGGCGGCGTCCCTTCTCCTGGAAGCGCCACGGCTACCTCGTCGAGGAGTTCGGCCTGCTGCTGCGTCGGGGCATCGTCTGGCGCAAGCTCGCCGTGTTCCCGCTCGCGCGCCTGCAGGGCGTCTCGCTCAGTCAGGGGCCGATCGACCGGTCGCAGCGGGTCTCGGGCGCGCAGGTGCATTCGGTTCCGGGACCCATCACCGGCTACCTCTCCGGCCTCGAGCGCGCCGATGCCCTGGCGCTGCTCGACGACGTCAGCCGGGCGGCCGCCGAGGCCGCATCGCGCGACACGACCCACCGCTGGAGCGAGCATGCGGCCGCCGCATCCGAGACGCAGCCCGTGGGGCCGCCCGCGTACGCAGGTCCGCCGTCCGTGACTCCGCCGCCG
>NZ_JBLVOH010000029.1:0-13351 GCF_053543675.1 Microbacterium umsixpiens | reverse complement strand
CACCGAGGTCGATGCCGGGACGCGGAGCCTGGAAGAGCGCGTGACGCGCCGCCCCGTGGAGTCCATCGACGACTCCGGACTCTGGTACCTGCTGCAAGCGGCGGAGCTGTCGCTCCACGACGTGGCCGCCCTCATCGGCGCGGTCAGCGACAACGCCGCGACGAACACCCTGGGCCGGGTGATCGGGATCCCCGTGGTCCAGGAGCACACGCGCGCCCTCGGCTACACCTCCTCCGCGCTGGACGACATCGTGCGATGGCCGATCCCGCCCGGCGCTCCGACGACGCTGTCGCATGCGAGCGCCACCGAACTGGTGCGATTCATGACGCGTCTCGCCGACGGGACCGACCTGACCCCGGCATCGGCCGACACCCTCCGACGCTGGCTGGGCGCGGGCATGGACCTGTCGATGGTCGCGTCCGCCTTCGACCTCGACCCGCTCGCTCACTGGGGCTTCGATCGCGGCATCTGGCTGCTCAACAAGACCGGCACGATCTCCCGGGTGCGCGCCGACACGGGCATCGTGATGTCGCCGGATCGCCGGATCGCCTATGCGGTGCTGGCGAACTGGGACCGCGGCACGGATGGGCGCGGACCGGTGCTGGCCGCGATGCGCACGATCGGCGAGGGCATCCGCAGCGCGCTCGCCGGGTGAGTCCGCGGCTGTGCACGCGGGTCAGACGGCCCCGGCGCGGGCGAGACGCGCCCGGACCTCGTCGATGGGCACCGCACGCGCGGTCCGACCATCCGGGCCGACGGTCGTCTCGGCGGCGAGCACGGAGTTGATCAGGGCCTCCTCCACGGCATCCATCGTGGCGGCGAACAGCGGCGACAGCACGTCGTCCGCCACCGGCCCTCCGAGCGCCGGATCGTGCACCGAGAACGCGATCGCGTAGTCGCCGCTGCCCTGCGCGTAGTCGGCGCCGACGCCCCGCATCGCGAACACCGCACGGCCGGCCACCCGCCCGAGCTGGCGTCCGTCGACGGGCGCATCCGTCGCGACGACGATCATGCACGAGTTACCGACGGGTTGAGCTGCGGCCTCGGCCAGCAGCTCCTCCGCGGGAAGCGGTACTCCTGCGATCCGCAACGTCCCGCTGAAGTTGGTCTGCACCAGGGCACCGACCGTGCGCGTCCGTCCGGCGACGTCGACGAGCCGGGACGACGTGCCGATGCCGCCCTTGTAGCCGAGAGCGACCGTCCCCGCACCGGCCCCGACGCACCCCTCCACGACGGGGCCGGCGGCCGCCTCCTCCAACGCCTGGACCACCTGCTCCTCGCCGACGGCCCGGCGCCGGATGTCGGAGAGGAAGCCGTCGTTCGTCTCACCCACGACCGGGTTCAGCGTCATCGTCCGCGCGTGGGACGGGGTCGCCAGCAGGTGTCCGAGCAGCGCGTCGGCGACGCGGAAGACCGACAGGGTCGAGGTGAGGAGGATCGGGGTCTCCAGTGCGCCGAGCTCGCGGAGCTGCGTGGCACCGACGAGCTTGCCGTAGCCGTTGCCGACCGAGAGGTTCGCGGGGAGGCTGCGGCGCTCCCCGGTCAGGGCGTCGGGCACGATCGCGGTGACCCCGGTGTGGAGACCATCGCCGTGCAACGTGGCATGCCCGATCCGGACACCGCCGACATCGGTGATCGCGTTCTCCGCACCGCGCGCGAACGCCCCCGACGGGACGCCGAGGTCGGCGAGGCGGGGACGGGAGGAGGCGGACGACAGCGGTGTCATGCTCCGATCCTTCCAGGGGCGGAGGAGCGGACATCCGCGCCGCGCCGGGCGACTCCGCCGTGTCCAGCCGGCCTTCCGCTCGCTCGGTAGACTGGTCCGCACACCCCACACTCAGGCACGCTCACACAGTGCCGCATACATCGCTCGAGGAGACCCCATGCCTGCTTCCGAATCGATTCCCACCGGAATTCCCGACAAGCCCGTACTCGAAGGTCTCGAAGCGAAGTGGGACGCCGCCTGGGCGGAGCAGGGCACCTACCTGTTCGACCGTCTGCGCGCGGCACAGGCCGGCCGTGAGGGCGTGTACTCGATCGACACCCCGCCGCCGACGGCATCCGGAAGCCTGCACATCGGGCACGTGTTCTCGTACACGCACACCGACGTGAAGGCCCGCTACGAGCGCATGCGCGGCAAGACCGTGTTCTACCCGATGGGCTGGGACGACAACGGCCTTCCCACGGAGCGCCGCGTGCAGAACTACTACGGCGTGCGCTGCGATCCCTCGCTCCCCTACGACGCCGACTTCACGCCCCCGTTCGAGGGCGGCGACAACAAGTCGAGCCGCGCGGCCGACCAGCAGCCGATCAGCCGCCGCAACTTCATCGAGCTCTGCGAGCGCCTCACCATCGAGGACGAGAAGCAGTTCGAGGCGCTGTTCCGTCAGCTCGGACTGAGCGTGGACTGGACCCAGACCTACCGCACGATCTCGGACGACACCATCCGCCAGAGCCAGCTCGCATTCCTGCGCAACATCGAGCGCGGCGAGGCCTACCAGGCACTCGCACCGACCCTGTGGGACATCGACTTCCGCTCCGCCATCGCGCAGGCAGAGCTCGAGGACCGCGACCAGCAGGCCGCGTACCACACGATCGAATTCCCCTTCGCGGACGGCTCGGGATCGATCGCGATCGACACCACGCGCCCGGAGCTGCTCCCCGCATGCATCGCCCTCGTGACGCACCCGGAGGGTCCGCACAAGCACCTCATCGGGACGAAGGTGAAGACGCCGTTCTTCGGCGCCGAGATCGAGATCCACGGACACCACCTCGCCCAGCCCGACAAGGGCACGGGAGCGGCGATGGTCTGCACCTTCGGCGACGTGACCGACATCGTGTGGTGGCGAGAGCTGCGCACCACCGAGAACGAGCCCCTGCCGAACATGACCACGATCGGCCTCGACGGACGTTTCCTCCCCGAGGCGCCCTCGTCCGTCGAGAACCCGGAGGCGGTCTCCTGGTACGCCGAGGAGCTCGCGGGCAAGACCGTGTTCAGCGCGCGCAAGGCGATCGTCGAGAAGCTGCAGGAGACCGGCGACATGACGGCCGTCGGCAAGCCGTTCAACCACGCGGTGAAGTTCTTCGAGAAGGGCGACCGTCCGCTCGAGATCGTGTCGACCCGCCAGTGGTACATCCGCAACGGCGCCCGCGACGGCGAGCTGCGCGACACGCTCATCGCCCACGGTCAGGAGCTCGCCTGGCACCCGGAGTTCATGCGCGTGCGCTACGAGAACTGGGTCGGCGGCCTCACCGGCGACTGGCTGGTGTCGCGCCAGCGGTTCTTCGGAGTGCCGATCCCGCTCTGGTACGCGCTCGACGAGAACGGCGAGCGTGACTACGACCGTGTGCTCGCCCCCGACGCGGCGACGCTCCCGATCGACCCGACGACCGATGTCCCCGCCGGATACACCGAGGACCAGCGCGGCGTGGCCGGCGGGTTCGACGCCGAGGCCGACATCCTCGACACCTGGGCGACGTCGTCCCTCACGCCGCAGCTCGCGGGTGGCTGGCAGCGCGACGAGGAACTCTGGAACCTCACCGCGCCGTTCGACCTGCGCCCGCAGGGTCAGGACATCATCCGCACGTGGCTGTTCTCGACCATGCTGCGCTCCACTCTCGAAGACGACCGGACCCCGTGGCGTAACGCCGCGATCTCCGGCTTCATCGTCGACCCCGACCGCAAGAAGATGTCGAAGTCCAAGGGCAACGTCGTCACCCCGGCCGATGTGCTCGAAGCTCACGGCTCCGACGCGGTGCGCTACTGGGCGGCATCGAGCCGACTCGGCATGGATGCGGCGTTCGACCCGCAGAACCCGACGCAGGTGAAGATCGGCCGTCGCCTCGCCATCAAGGTGCTGAACGCGGCCAAGTTCGTGCTGTCGTTCCCCGTGCCCGAGGGCGCGCAGGTGACGCATGCCCTGGATGCATCGATGCTGACCGCCCTCGACGGTGTGGTGACCGAGGCGACCAAGGCGTTCGATCGCTACGACGCCGCCCGCGCGCTCGAACTGACCGAGGCGTTCTTCTGGACCTTCTGCGACGACTACCTCGAGCTCGTGAAGGAGCGCGCCTACAACCAGGCCGACGTGGGTCAGGCTTCCGCCGCGCTCTCGCTGCGCCTGGCCCTCTCGACGCTCCTCCGCCTGCTGGCGCCGGTGCTGTCCTTCGCCACCGAGGAATCGTGGTCGTGGTTCGAAGAAGGATCCGTGCACACGGCGGAGTGGCCCACGCCGCTCGGCATCGACGGCGACCCGGCCGTGCTCGCTGCCGCGAGTGAGGCGCTGATCGGCATCCGTCGGGCGAAGACCGAGGCGAAGGCGTCGCAGAAGACTCCGGTCTCGCGCGCCGCGATCGCCGCTCCGGCTGCGAAGCTCGAGGCGCTCCGTGCCGCCGCCGATGACCTCCGCGCCGTCGGCCGCATCGCCGAGCTCGAGTTCAGCGAGGCCGAGGAGTTCGCGGTCACCGCGATCGATCTCGCACCGGTCGAGGGTTCCTGATGCAGCTCGGCACTCGATGGGCGGCCGGATCCGAGGCACCGGCCTCGGTCCCCGCATCGCTGCGTCCCGCGATCGCCGCGGTGGAGGCGAAGGGCCTCACCGGCCACTGGACCCTCACCTGGCTCGAGGGCCGCGCCATCGCGGAGCTCGACGCCGGCTGGGAGGTCTTCCAGGCCGCATCCGGCGAGGTCGTCGCCCGCCCCTTCACGGACTGAGCCCGCCCGCACGGAGAGACTTCGGCCTCCTTCAGAACCGAGGGATGTCAAGCTGCGCGAGCGCGCGGGTCAACGACTGCGGATCCTGTGTCGGTGTCTGCTGCTGCCGCAGTCTGTCGAGAACGCGCGCGTGCCGCTCGGCCCGGCGCGCGACGCGGCGAGCGACCCATGCGGTGAGAGTCTCGGCCAGCCGAAGTAGCCGAGCCTCGGTGTGGGTCGGAGCCATCAGGTGAAGCGTTGCGGTGGTCATGATTCCTCCTCCGAGTCGGTGGCGGGTGCGGATGACGCGGTCGACGGTGTCGACAGGTCGAAGAGCTCGGTTCGCAGCGACACCCGCCGCACGTCCGGGCCGGCCTGACCCCGGTAGCGCTCGATCGCGCCCTCGACGATCGCCTCGAGCTCATCGCGGAGCGACACCGCCTGCTCCGGCGTCAGATCCAGGTGCGTGGTCATGATGACGCCGGTGTCGCGCCACTCCTCCGGCACGTCCGCCTGAGGGCGATTGACGTAGGCCATGAGGGTCTCGTGACGAAGACGGAAGAACTCCGAGTTGACGATCTGGGCCGCCGCGCGATTGGCGGGCGAGGTCATCGCGTCGGGACCGGGAACGTCGATCCGTCCCTTCGGCCGTTCCCACCACCGCTCGCGGGCGGTGCCTCGTCCCTCGACCTCGCGGATGAGGTCGTGCGCGGCGAGTGCGCGAAGGTGGTAGCTCGTGGATCCGGAGGTCTCCCCCACCAGGGCCGCCAGCGAACTGGCGGTCTGCGGGCCGCGAGCCGCGAGGAGGTCGAAGATCTTCACCCGCAGCGGGTGCGCCAGCGCCTTGAGTGCCCCGGCATCGAGCGTCCGTACCTGCGTCCCGTTCGTCATGTATGCAAAGATACCTTTGCAAAGACTTCTTTGCAAGTGTTTCTTTGCAAGACTCTCCTGACGATTCCTGAGCTCTGATGACCTCGGTGGATAGGCTCGGAGGATGACCGACGCCACGAATCCGCTCCTCCAGCCGTCGACTCTCCCCTTCGGGCTCCCCGATTACCCCGCGATCCGGCCCGAGCACTATCTCCCGGCGTTCCAGGCCGGGTTCGAGGAGCAACTCCGCGAGGTCGCCCGCATCACGATGGTGCGATCGATGCCGACCTTCGAGAACACCCTCGAGGCGCTCGAACGCTCGGGCGAGCTGCTCGACCGGGTCGCGCACGCCTTCTACACGGTCAGCTCCGCGGATGCGACGCCGGAGATCCAGGAGATCGACGAGCAGCTCGCACCCCTCATGGCCGCCCACCAGGACGCGATCACCCTCGACGCGCAGCTGTACTGGCGCGTGCAGCAGGTGTTCGAGCAGCGGGATGCTCTCGGTCTCGACGCCGAGCAGCGCTACCTGGTGGAGCGCCACCACCGCGAGATGACGCACGCGGGTGCCGGCCTCGACGACCAGGCCAAAGAACAGCTGACGGCGCTGAACCAGAAGCTCTCGACACTCACGAACACGTTCGAGCGCAACCTGCTGAACGACACGAACGACCTCGCCCTCGTGTTCGACACCCCCGCGGAGCTCGATGGTCTGAGCACCGGAGAGCTTTCGGCCGCGGCGCGTGCCGCGACGGACCGCGGGCTCGACGGCAAGCTGCTCATCACGCTGCCGCTGTTCACGGGACACCCCGCCCTGGCCCAGCTGCGAGTGCGGGAGTCGCGACGGCGCATCATGGCCGCCTCTCTCGCGCGCGGATCCCGCGACAACGCGAACGACAACGGCCCGGTCCTCCTCGAGATCGTGCGGCTGCGGGCGGAGCGTGCGGCTCTGCTCGGGTACGAGTCGCACGCGGCGTACGTCACCGCCGACGAGACGGCCGGGACTCCCGATGCCGTCGAGCAGATGCTGCGTCGGCTCGCCGCGCCCTCCGCACGTAATGCGACGGCCGAGCACACCGCTCTGCAGGCGATCGTCGACGAGACCGAATCCACGCCGTTCACCGTGGAGGCCCACGACTGGGCGTACTACACCGAACGGGAGCGCACGGCGCGGTACGACATCGACTCCAGCGCCCTGCGCCCCTGGTTCGAGGCGGAGCGCGTGCTGCAGGACGGAGTCTTCTTCGCCGCGACGCAGCTGTACGGTGTGACGTTCGCGGAGCGCGAGGACCTGGTGGCCTACCACCCCGGGACTCGCGTGTTCGAGGTGCGCAACGACGACGGGACTCCCGTCGGCCTGTACGTCCTCGACCTGTACACGCGCGATTCGAAGCGCGGAGGGGCGTGGATGAACGCGATCGTGAGTCAGTCCCGCCTGCGCGGCACCGCACCGGTCGTCGTCAACAACCTCAACGTGCCGCTCCCTGGCGACGGCGAACCCACGCTGCTGACGCTCGACGAGGTCACCACGCTGTTCCACGAGTTCGGACATGCCCTCCACGGACTCTTCGCGACGGTGACCTACCCGCACTTCGCCGGGACGAACGTGTTCCGCGACTTCGTCGAGTTCCCGAGCCAGGTGAACGAGATGTGGATCCTCTGGCCGGAGGTCCTCGACAACTACGCCCGACACCACGAGACCGGCGCACCCCTCGACCCCGCCATCGTCGAGCGTCTGCGCGCGACCGAGACGTTCGATCAAGGCCACGCGACGAGCGAGTACCTGGCCGCCGCATGGCTGGACCAGGCGTGGCACCGCGTGGGCGTCGACGCGGAGATCGGCGACGTCGCCGCGTTCGAGGCCGCCGCCCTCGCCGACATCGGCCTCGACGACCCGGCTGTCCCCACCCGCTACTCGTCCACATACTTCGCGCACGTCTTCTCCGGCGGGTACAGCGCGGGCTACTACTCCTACATCTGGAGCGAGGTGCTCGATGCCGACACGGTCGACTGGTTCCGGGAGAACGGCGGGCTCACCCGCGCCAACGGTGACCGGTTCCGCGGGCGCTTGCTCGGGGTCGGCGGTTCGAAGGACCCCCTGGAGGCGTACCGCGACTTCCGGGGTCGCGACGCCGAGATCGAGCCGCTGTTGAAGCGCCGTGGTCTCGGCGGCTGAGTCGTGAGACCCTGAGGGCATGAACGCATTCCCCGACGCACCGTTCGGCCCGGCTGACCGTCTGGACCTCGACGCCGTTCCGCTCGCGGTGATCCGTCACAACGGCATCCGCATCGCCGACCTTTCCGACGCGTTCGACGCGGGCTACTCGGCGATCGCCCTGACGTTCGCCGGCGACGTGCTGACCCCGGCCGGCCCCGCGCTCGCGATCTACCACGGCGACCCGATGGACGTCTTCGATCTCGAACTCGGCTACCCCGTGGTCTCCCCGCCGGAGAATCCGATCCCCACGGCGAGCGGGAGTGTCATCATCGGCTCGGCCCTGCCGGAGGGGCCTGCTGTCGCGACGACCGTGTTCGGCTCCTACGAGGAACTCGGTGCCGGATGGGCGGGCCTCGTCGAACGCGCCGGAGCGCAGGGATTCAGTCCCGGAGGTGTGTGGATCGAGGTGTACGTGTCCGATCCGAGCACAACGCCGGCAGAGCTGCGCACCGACCTCATCTTGCCGCTGGCCTGATCGAGGTCACGCGCTCTTGCGCTTGCGCTCCATCACGATGGTGGGCGGCGCGCCTTCGTCGACGGCCGCGCGGGTCACGATGACCTTGGCGACGTCTTCTGCCGAGGGGATCTCGAACATGATCGGCCCGAGGACGTCTTCGAGGATGGCGCGGAGCCCACGGGCACCGGTCTTGCGCTCGACGGCGAGGTCGGCGATCGAACGCAGCGCGTCTTCTTCGAACTCGAGCTGCACGCCGTCGATCTCGAACATGCGCTGATATTGCTTCACCAGCGCGTTGCGCGGGCCGGTCAGGATGTCGATCAGCGCGGCCTGATCGAGCGGCGACACCGAGGTGACGACCGGAAGACGACCGATGAACTCGGGGATCAGGCCGAACTTGTGCAGGTCTTCGGGAAGCACCTCGCTGAACAGGTCGAGGTCCTTGCCCTTGTCGTGCAGCGGGGCACCGAAGCCGATGCCGTGCTTGCCGACGCGCGCGGACACGATGTCCTCGAGCCCCGCGAAAGCCCCCGCGACGATGAACAGCACGTTCGAGGTGTCGATCTGCAGGAACTCCTGGTGCGGGTGCTTGCGGCCGCCCTGCGGCGGAACCGAGGCGACCGTGCCCTCGATGATCTTCAGCAGCGCCTGCTGCACGCCCTCGCCCGAGACGTCACGCGTGATCGACGGGTTCTCGGCCTTGCGCGCGATCTTGTCGACCTCGTCGATGTAGATGATGCCCTGCTCGGCGCGCTTGACGTCGTAGTCGGCCGCCTGGATCAGCTTGAGCAGGATGTTCTCGACATCCTCGCCGACGTACCCGGCCTCGGTGAGGGCCGTGGCGTCGGCCACGGCGAAGGGGACGTTGAGACGCTTGGCGAGCGTCTGCGCGAGATAGGTCTTGCCGCAACCCGTCGGACCGATGAGCAGGATGTTGCTCTTCGCGATCTCGACCTCTTCGGCCCGCTGCTCGGCGGACTGCAGAGTGCCGAGTGCACGAACGCGCTTGTAGTGGTTGTAGACGGCGACGGAGAGAGCGCGCTTGGCGGGCTCCTGACCGACGACGTACTCCTCGAGGAACGAGAAGATCTCACGCGGCTTGGGCAGCTCGAACTCCGCGACACCGTCGCCGGAGGACTCGGCCATCCGCTCTTCGATGATCTCGTTGCAGAGCTCGACGCACTCGTCGCAGATGTACACGCCGGGTCCGGCGATCAGCTGCTGGACCTGCTTCTGACTCTTTCCGCAGAATGAGCATTTGAACAGGTCAGCGCTTTCACCGATGCGGGCCATGCGCGTCCTCCTATGGGGGGATCAGAGATCGTCCTTCGAGCCTAACCGCTGCATACGACACTGGGCCGCATTGGACCGCACTCGGCATCGGGTCGCGACACGTGAGGAGTCAGGAACCGCCGCTATCCCGGGTTCCGGGGCGGCGATTCCCGACCCCTCACGAGATCTGCAGAGCCGCGTCAGACCATGCTCTTGGTGTGCCAGACCGTCTTCACCTCGGTGAAGGCGCCGATCCGCTCGGGAGAGGCGACGACCTCACCCGGAGTGAGCACACGCTTGAGGGTGTCGGCGGCCGCGATCTGCATGTCGACCCAGTCGAGGTCGCCGGCACCCGCGAGGTCGAGGGCGTTCACATCCTGGTGCGACGCCAGCCACGGGGCGACCTCCGCAGGCGAACCTGTCAGCACGTTGACGACGCCGCCCGGCACGTCACTCGTGGCCAGGACCTCGGCGAGGCTGATGGACGAGAGCGGATGCCGTTCGCTGGCCACCACCACGACCGTGTTGCCCGCCACGAGCGCCGGAGCGACGACCGAGACCAGCCCCAGCAGCGCGGAATCCTGCGGCGCGATGATCGCGACGACGCCCGTCGGCTCCGGAACCGAGATGTTGAAGTACGGGCCCGAGACCGGGTTCGCGTTACCCGCGACCTGGGCGTACTTGTCGCACCACCCGGCGTACCAGACCCAGAGGTCGATGGCCTCGTCCACCTGCGTGGCCGCAGCGGAGGACGAGAGCCCCTGCTGGGCGACGATCTCGTCGATGAACTGCGCGCGCCGCCCCTCGAGCACCTCGGCCACACGGTAGAGCACCTGGCCGCGGTTGTAGGCGGTCGCCCCGGACCAGCCCTTGACCGCGGCGCGCGCGGCCACCACGGCGTCACGGGCATCCTTGCGGGAACCCTTCGCGGCATTGGCGAGGAATTCACCCTTGGGCGAGAGCACCTCGTACGTGCGACCTGACTCGCTGCGCGGGAAGGCCCCGCCGATCGCGAGCTTGTACGTCTTCGGGACGGTCAGGCGCTTGCTCATGCTGTGGCTCCCTTGAGGTAGGCGGTGAGACCCTGGCGTCCGCCCTCGCGGCCGTATCCGGACTCCTTGTATCCACCGAACGGGCTCGACGGATCGAAGCGGTTGAAGGTGTTGGCCCAGATCACGCCGGCGCGCAGCCGGTCAGCCACCGCGAGGATGCGGGATCCCTTGTCGGACCAGATGCCTGCCGAGAGCCCGTAGGGCGTGTTGTTCGCCTTCGCCACGGCCTCGGCCGGTGTGCGGAAGGTGAGCACCGAGAGCACGGGACCGAAGACCTCGTCACGGGCGATGCGGTGCGACGCCTCGACTCCGGTGAAGATGGTCGGAGCGAACCAGAACCCCTGCTCGGGGATCGCGCAGTCCGCCGTCCAGCGCTCCGCACCTTCGGCCTCGCCGATATCGCTCAGCTCGCGGATGCGGGCGAGCTGCGCCGCCGAGTTGATCGCACCGATGTCGGTGTTCTTGTCGAGCGGGTCGCCGAGGCGCAGAGTCGACAGGCGCGCCTTGAGCCGGTCGACGACCTCATCGTGAATCGACTCCTGCACCAGCAGGCGGCTCCCTGCGCAGCAGACGTGGCCCTGGTTGAAGAAGATGCCGTTGACGATGCCCTCGACGGCCTGGTCGATCGGAGCGTCGTCGAACACGATGTTCGCGGCCTTGCCGCCCAGTTCCAGCGTCACCTTCTTCTTCGTACCGGCCACGGCGCGCGCGATGTCGCGACCGACGCCGGTCGAGCCGGTGAAGGCGACCTTGTCCACATCGGGGTGACGCACGAGCGTCGAGCCCGTGGCTCCCGCGCCGGTGACGATGTTCACGACACCGGCCGGAAGGTCGGCCTGCTGCAGGATCTCGGCGAAGATCAGCGCCGTGAGCGGCGTGGTCTCGGCGGGCTTGAGCACGACCGTGTTGCCGGCGGCGAGAGCGGGCGCGATCTTCCACGCGAGCATGAGCAGCGGGAAGTTCCACGGGATGATCTGTCCGGCGACGCCGAGAGCGCGGGGGTTCGCGCCGAGCCCGGCGTGATCGAGCTTGTCCGCCCAGCCCGCGTAGTAGAAGAACCAGGAGGCGACGAGCGGCACGTCGACGTCGCGGCTCTCCTTGATCGGCTTGCCGTTGTCGAGGCTCTCCGCGACGGCGAGCTCGCGAGCGCGCTCCTGCACGAGGCGGGCGATGCGGAAGAGGTACTTGCCGCGGTCGCGGCCGCTCATCCGCGACCAGGTCTTCTCGTAGGCGCGACGCGCCGCCTTGACCGCACGGTCCACGTCGTCGTCACTCGCGGAGGCGATCTCCGCGATGTGCTTCTCGGTCGCCGGGGAGATGGTGTTGAAGGGCGTGCCCGACCCGTCGACGAACTCGCCGTCGATGAACAGCCCGTAGCTGTTCTTGAGGTTCAGGACCGCAGTGGACTCCGGTGCGGGAGCGTATTCCAGAAATGACATGTTCGTCTTCCCGTCAGTCGATCGTGACGTAGTCGGGGCCCGAGTAGTGGCCGGAGCTGAGCTTCTGACGCTGCAGGAGCACATCGTTGAGAAGGCTGGACGCACCGAAGCGGAACAGGTGCGGCTGCAGCCACTCCTCCCCCACGGTCTCGGCCACCGTGACGAGGTACTTCACCGCGTCCTTCGAGGAGCGGATGCCGCCGGCCGGCTTCACGCCGATCTTCTCACCCGTGCCGCGGTGCCAGTCGCGGACCGTCTCGAGCATCAGCAGCGTGGTCGGCAGGGTCGCCGCAGGCTGCACTTTTCCGGTCGACGTCTTGATGAAGTCGCCTCCCGCCAGGATGCCGAGCCAGGAAGCGCGCTTGATGTTGTCGTAGGTGTTCAGTTCACCGGTCTCGAGGATCACCTTGAGGGAGGCGGACGAACCGTCTTCGCGGCGGCAGGCTTCCTTCACCTGGGCGATCTGATCGAACACGAGGCCGTAGCGCCCGGAGAGGAAGGCTCCCCGATCGATGACCATGTCGATCTCGTCTGCGCCCGCGGCGACCGCCTCGGCGGTGTCGGCGAGCTTGATCGCGAGCGACGCACGGCCGCTCGGGAACGCCGTGGCCACTGCCGCGACCGAGATCAGACCGTCGTCGGGGTCGCCGTGCAGGCCGCCCAGGGCGGTGACCGCGTCGCCCACCATGTCGCCGTACACGCACACGGCCGCGACCCGAGGGGTCGAGGGGTCGGCGGCGTCCGGATTCTTCGCCTTCGCGACGAGCGATCGCACCTTGCCAGGAGTGTCCGCACCCTCGAGTGTGGTGAGGTCGATCAGCTTGATGATGGTGTCGAGGGCCCAGGCCTTCGACGTGGTCTTGATGGAGCGGGTGCCGAGGCCCGCAGCGCGCTGCTCCAGGCCGACCGCGTCGACGCCGGGGAGCCCGTGCAGGAAGCGACGGAGGGTGGCATCGTCCGGCTCACCGCCGAGGACATCCACCGCCGTCCTGCGGCTGATTTCTGTGGTCGTCACTGTTCCTCCAACAATGCTCGTGCTGTGGTCTCATCGGTCACCAGTACACCGCACAGGCCACTGGTCACGACCGTGCGTGCGATGTCGTGCTTGGCGGGGCCCGCCGTGACGAAGATCGCGTGGGCGGCTCCGCGCAGCCGGTCGAGCGACACGCCGACCGTCCGGGCGTCGAGCTGCGAGTCGACGATGTTGCCCTCGGCATCGACGTAGCGGCCGAGAACGTCACCGACCGCGCCGCGCCGCGCCAGCTCCTCGACCTCCTCGCCCGTGAGGTAGCCGTTCTCGACGTGGGCGGACGAGGCATCGCAAGGTCCCGCGGTGAACAGGAACGCCTG
>NZ_JBLVOH010000028.1:46678-48985 GCF_053543675.1 Microbacterium umsixpiens | reverse complement strand
ATGACCGCGATCGCCGAGCGCGGCGCCGAGGTGCTGCGCGGCCCCGCCGCCCGCATCCGCGCGATCACGGGCGCCGCCGCGGCCCTCGCCGACGGCTCGCTGACCCTGACGGTCGGCGATGACGGTGGCGAGCAGCGCGCGGCCCTCCTCGCCATGCCGGGCATCGGACCGTGGACGGCCGACTACGTGCGCATGCGGGTGCTCGGCGACCCCGACATCCTGCTCCCCGGCGACGTCGCGCTGCGTGCGGGAGCTGCGGCCTCCGGACTCCCGGGAGAGGCCCGGCCGCTCACGGCCTGGGCGGAACGCACCGCCCCCTGGCGCAGCTACCTGAGCGCGCATCTCTGGCGCGCCGCCCCGGTGCGACCGGCAGGGCCCCGGCGCGCGGCATCCACTGCCCGCGCTGCCACCACAGGTGACACGACATCGAAGGAGACCTCATGACCGCTCTCATCCAGACCATCGAGACCCCGGACGGGGCCTTCACGATCCTCGCCGACGAGCGCCAGCGGGTGCTGTCGTCGGGGTGGACCTCCGACGTCGAGGCGATCCTCACGAGACTGTCTCCGGCGAACCGCCCCGAGGAGCTCCGCGAGGCGGAGACAGAAGCCGCCGACGCCGCACTGGCCTTCTACGCGGGTGACCTGTCGGCGATCGACGCGGTCACGGTGAAGCAGTCGGGCACCGTGCTGCAGCTCGCCGGATGGTCGGCGCTGCGGGCGATCGAACCCGGCGCCCCGCTCACCTACACCGGCTTCGCGGCGCGGCTCGGCAATCCGAACGCCGTGCGCGCGGCCGCCTCGATCTGTGCGCGGAACGCCCCGGCGCTGTTCGTGCCGTGCCACCGCGTGCTGCGCACCGACGGCAGCCTCGGCGGCTTCGCCTGGGGGCTGGACGTGAAGGAGAGCCTGCTCGCGCGCGAGAGCATCGCCGCCTGAACGCCCTCTCCTCGCCGCGCTGCCCACCCCCGGCGGCGCGGCGTCGGCGTGCCGGAAGGCGGGCTGATCACGGATTGCCGCGAAAGACGCCGAACGAATCGGGAATGCGTCTTGTGTTCAGCTGGTTCACAGCAATAGGCTGGTGGGCTGTCGCGCCGACCGGACGACACAGCCGAGCCCTGAGGAGGACACCATGACCACGATCGCCACCGCGCGGATCGCAGCTCTCGGCTCGACCCCGGCGCGCCCGCTCTCCTAGAGCCACTCCGCCCCTTCTGCACCGGATGCCGGACTCTGTGAGTCCGCTCTCGCATCCGTCCCCTTCCGCAACCGCATTCCATACGAAACTCGTCTGAGAGACATGTCTTCCTCGCCTTCCGCGCAGAATCCCTCGCCTTCGTCCACCCTTTCCACTCCGGCCGCACTGTGGCGGCTGAAGCCGTTCGTGAAGCCCGTCATCTGGCGGCTCGCCGGCGGTGCTGCCAGCGCGCTCATCGCGGCCATCATCGCCCTGATGATCCCGATCGTCCTCGAGCAGATCATCAGCGGACCGGTCCGCTCCGGTAACTTCACCGCGATCGTCTGGGGTGCCCTCGCCGTCTTCGCGCTGGGCCTCGGCGAGGCGCTGATGGTCTGGCTGCGTCGTCAGTTCGTGCTCAACCCCTCGACCGAGGTCGAGTACAAGATGCGCACCGAGCTGTATTCGCGCCTGCAGACGCTGCCGGTGTCCTTCCACGACAGGTGGGGCTCCGGTCAGCTGCTCAGCCGCATGATGCAGGACATCGGCCTCATCCGCCGCTGGCTGGCCTTCGGGCTCGTGCTGCTCGTCGTCAACGTGCTCACCATCATCATCGGATCGGTGCTGCTGTTCCGCTGGCACTGGCTGCTCGGCACGATCTTCCTGGTCACGGCGATCCCGCTGTGGATCCGCGGCTACCTCTTCGAGAAGCGCTACGGCGCGCTCACCCGCCGCAGCCAGGACCAGGCCGGCGACCTCGCGACCAGCGTCGAGGAGAGCGTGCACGGCATCCGCGTGCTCAAGGCTTTCGGCCGCGGCAAGCACGCGCTCAGCCGCTTCAGCCGCCAGGCCGAGACGCTGCGCGAGACCGAGATGAGCAAGGCCGGTGCGATCGCGTCGATCTGGTTCTGGCTCGACATGATGCCACAGATCGCGTTCGGCCTCAGCCTGATGTCGGGCATCTGGCTGATCTCGCAGGGGCAGATCGACGAGGCGCAGCTGTTCGCGTTCTTCGCGATGGCAGTGGTGCTCCGCTGGCCGATCGAGTCGATCGGCTTCCTGTTCTCGTTCATGCTCGACGCCCGCACGGCGACGGACCGCGTGTTCGACATCTTCTCCGAGACCAACACC
>NZ_JBLVOH010000028.1:39643-46658 GCF_053543675.1 Microbacterium umsixpiens | reverse complement strand
GGACCCGGAGAACCCCGTGCACATCGAGAACCCGCGCGGCGAGCTCGCGTTCGTGAACGCCCACTTCCGGTATCAGGACGCCGGTGCGAACGAGCGCGATCTGCTCGACGGCATCGATCTGGTCCTCCGCCCCGGCGAGACCATGGCGCTGGTCGGTCTCACCGGCAGCGGCAAGACCACGCTCACGACGCTGCCCACCCGCCTGTATGACGTGACGGGCGGCAAGGTCACGCTCGACGGCGTCGACGTGCGCGATCTTCCGCTGTCCGAACTGCGTCAGCACATCGCGATGGCGTTCGAAGACGCGACGCTGTTCTCGGCGACCGTGCGCGAGAACGTGTTGCTCGGCCGTGCCGACCTCGACGTGCACAGCGAAGAGGGGGAGCGCGTGCTCCGGGAAGCGCTCGACGTCGCGCAGGCGTCGTTCGTGGACTCGCTGCCCGACGGCGTCGAGACCGTGATCGGCGAGGAGGGGCTCAGCCTCTCCGGTGGGCAGCGTCAGCGGCTCGCCCTCGCCCGCGCGGTGGCGGCGGCGCCGAAGGTGCTCGTGCTCGACGACCCGCTCTCGGCGCTCGACGTCGACACCGAGGCGCTCGTCGAAGAGGCACTGCGGCATGTTCTCGCCGAGACGACGGCTCTGATCGTGGCGCACCGTCCCTCGACCGTCGCGCTCGCCGACCGCGTCGCGCTGCTCGAAGCCGGCCGCGTGACCGCGGTGGGCACCCACTCCGAGCTGCTGAAGACGAGCCGGCACTACCGCCACGTGATCTCCAGCCTGGAGGCCGAGGAGGCGGCGCGGACCGGGGCGATCCCGATCATCCGCGACGAACAGCTCGAGGTCGAAGACGAGGTCCGTGAGGGCCGCAGAGCCGAGGCCGCCGACGAAGACCCGATCACCGAGAAGGAGGTGCAGCGATGAGCTCCGCCATCACCGGAACCCAGGACGAGGATCGTTCCGAGTACACCCGCGAGGAGAGCAGGGAGATCCGTCGTCGGTCTCTCCGGCTGCTCGGATCGCTGGTGCGCCCGCTGAAGCCGCAGATCGTGCTGGCCGCCGCGGTACTGATCATCTCGACCGCTCTGCAGGTCGCCGGTCCCATCCTGATCAGCATCGGCCTCGACCGTGCGCTGCCTGCAGCCATCGACCAGGCCGACTGGATGCCGACCTTCATGATCGGCGGCATCTACTTGGCCGCCGGCATCCTGGCCGCCGTGATGATCGCCTGGTACGTCATCATCGCCGCCAAGCTGACGCAGGCCGTGCTGCTCGATCTGCGCAAGCGGATCTTCCTGCACACCCAGCGCCTGAGCCTGGAGTTCCACGAGTCGTACACGTCGGGTCGCATCATCTCGCGCCAGACGAGTGACCTCGATTCCATCAAGGAGCTCCTCGACGGAGGTCTGAACGAGCTCGTCTCGGGCGTGCTCTTCGGACTCTTCACCTTCATCGCCCTGTGCTTCTGGGACTGGCAGTCCGGCCTGATCCTAGCGATCGGCGGTGTGCCGCTGTTCTTCCTGATGAAGTGGTTCTACTCGCGTTCGCAGCTGGTCTATCGCGAGTCGCGTGTGATCAGCGCGAAGGTGATCGTGCAGTTCGTCGAGACGATGACGGGTATCCGCGCCGTCAAGGCGTTCCGCAAGGAGCCGCGCAACGACAAGGCATTCCAGGAGATCGCGGGAGAGTACCGCGATGTGAACCGCCGCTCGATGCTGCTGTTCGGCACGTTCGAGCCCGGTCTCATGGGCGTCGCCGCGCTGGTGCTCGGCATCGTCGTGCTGTGGGGCGGCATCCGCGTGTCCGAGGGCGCGCTCACCGTGGGTGTGCTGCTGTCGGCGGTCCTCTACGTGCGCAACTTCTTCGCTCCGATGCAGGAGATCGCGATGTTCCTGAACTCCTACCAGTCGGCCACGGCCGCGCTGGAGAAGGTGTCGGGCGTGCTCGAAGAGGTGCCGACCGTTCCGGATCCCGAGAAGCCGGTCGACCTGTGGGAATCCCGCGGCCACATCCGGTTCGACGAGGTGACCTTCGGCTACAACGGCGAGAAGACGATCCTCCCGAACTTCTCGCTCGACATCCCCGCCGGTGAGACGATCGCCCTGGTGGGCACGACCGGTGCGGGCAAGTCCACGCTGGCCAAGCTCATCTCGCGGTTCTACGACCCCTCCCAGGGGCGGGTCACTCTCGACGACGTCGACCTCCGCTCGCTGCACCCGAAGGACCTCCGCCGCGCGATCGTCATGGTCACGCAGGAGGCCTACCTGTTCAGTGGCACCGTCGCCGACAACATCGCCCTCGGCAAGCCGGATGCGTCGCTCGACGAGATCAGGGCCGCAGCGCGTGCGGTGGGAGCGGACGAGTTCATCTCGTCGCTGCCCGACGGCTACGGCACCGACGTGAACAAGCGCGGTGGACGGGTCTCGGCCGGTCAGCGTCAGCTCATCTCGTTCGCCAGGGCGTTCCTCGCGGACCCCGCGGTGCTGATCCTCGACGAGGCCACGGCATCGCTCGACATCCCGTCGGAGCGGTTGATCCAGGATGCGCTGCAGACCCTGCTCAAGGACCGCACCGCGATCATCATCGCCCACCGCCTGTCGACGGTCGCGATCGCGGACCGGGTGCTGGTGATGGAGCACGGGCAGATCATCGAGGACGACACTCCGGCCGCGCTCATCGGCGGTACGGGCAAGTTCGCCCAGCTGCACGCGGCCTGGCAGGAGACACTGGTCTGATGATGCCGATCACCTCACCTCTGCGGGCGCGGCACCTCCCCGTGCTCGCAGGGGTGGGGATCGGCTTCGGGAGTGCGGCACGGGGGATCCGTCCGTCGCCGCGCCTGGGTAGCATCGAATCATGGACCCCTTGCTGCTCGCCGCCGAGTGGTGGTGGATCGCGCCGACCGCCGTCGCTGCGGGAACGGCCGGTGCGATCGGTCTGCGTCGCCGGAGCAGCACGATGAGCGGGCGTCGGCTCGAGGTCGATGCGGCGCGCCACGACCTCAGGACGGCGCAGCGGATCGCGTCCGAGCGACGCATCGCCCTGAAGATCGCCCGTGCCGATCTGGCTCGCGTGACCGCGGAGCGCGCAGCGCAACGCGCGACAGCGGAACAGGTGGCCGGAGCGCGGCGCATGCTCAAGGAACGGGAGCGCGACGCCAAGGCGGCCTCGGCCGACGTGCGCGCCCGGCAGGTGCGTCTGAACGCCGCACGCGCGGCGATACCGGCGTCCTCCGAGCCCGGCCCCGTGGAACGGCTGCATGCCACGCACGACGCCCTGACGGTCCGGTGGATGCGGTACGAGACCGACCCCGCGCTCCAGATCGCCTATCCCGCGATGACCGATGTCAAGCTCCCCGCCACGGCGGCGTACCTGCGGGCAGCCGGACACGCGGCCGAGATGCGGCGCGCGGTCTCCGGCAAGACCACCCCCGCCGACTTCGCGGCCTACCGAGACGCGGTCGCCGAGCTCGAGCGCGCCTTCGAGGCCGCCGAGCACGCGGCGAGGGTCCAGGCCGGCGAGGCCCCGCCGAACGCGGCTTGGCAGGACGCGGCCCAGGACATGCTCAGCCGTTCCGCCGAGGCGATCGACCGTGCTGCCGGTGCGGCGGCATCGGCCATCGCCGCCTGGACCAACCGGAAGAAGCCCGGCAAGCCGGACGACCGTCCCTGACGACCGTCCCTGACGGCCGCCCGGCGAAGCACGTCAGGCGGTCAGCCCTCCACGGTGCGGGTGCGGATGAGCTCCCGGTACCAGAGGCCGGAGTCCTTCACGGTGCGTGCGAGGTCGTCGAAGTCGACCCGCACGATGCCGAACCGCTTGGCGTAGCCGTATCCCCACTCGAAGTTGTCGAGCAGCGACCACACGAAATACCCGCGCAGGTCCACACCGCGCTCGATCGCCCGGTGTGCGGCGGTGAAGTGCCGGCGCAGGTAGTCGGCGCGCTCGACGTCGTGCACCGCGCCGTCCTCGGTGACCTCGTCGTCGAACGCGGCGCCGTTCTCGGTGACCATGAGCGCCTGCTCGGGGAACTGCTCGGAGAGCGACACCAGCAGCTCCTCCAGTCCCTCCGGAGCGATGTTCCAGCCCATGGCGGTGTAGGGGCCGGGCTGCTCCACGAACTCGACCAGCTGGTCGCTGCCGGGCCAGGCCGTTCCGCCCGCGGCACCCTTGTGGCCGTCGTTCTGCTGCTTCGGCGAGACACCGTCCCAGAGGCGCACGGTCGCGGTCGAGTAGTAGTTCACGCCGAGCACGTCGATCGGCTGGGCGATCGTGGCGAGGTCCCCGTCCTGCACGAAACTCCAGTCGGTGACCGACGCGGTGTCCTCGAGGAGATCGGCCGGGTATTCGCCGCGCAGCATCGGGCCGGTGAACGCGCGGTTGGCGAGGGCGTCGATGCGGCGCATCGCCTCGGCAGCCCCGTCGCCGTGCCCGCGGAGCACGTGGAAGTTCAGGGTGACCGAGTAGTCGGGGTCGCCCGTCGAGGTGGATCGCAGCGCTTGCACCGCGCGACCATGGGCGAGGTTCAGGTGGTGCACGGCAGACAGTGCCGATTCCGGTTCGTGCCGTCCGGGTGCGTGGCCGCCCTGGCCGTAGCCGAGGTAGGCCGAGCACCACGGCTCGTTCAGTGTCGTCCAGGTGTGCACGCGGTCGCCCAGGGCCGCACCCATGATCTCGGCATAGCGCTCGAAGGCGTCCGTCGTCGCCCGCGATGTCCAGCCGCCGGCATCCTCGAGGTACTGCGGGAGGTCCCAGTGGTAGAGCGTCGCCACCGGCCGGATTCCGCGTTCGAGCAGCCTGTCGACCAGGCGCGAGTAGAAGTCGATCCCAGCTTGGTTCACCGCGCCCGATGCGGTGGGGACGATGCGCGGCCAGGCGATCGAGAACCGGTAGGCCTCGAGCCCCAGGTCGGACATCAGATCGAGGTCCTCGTCCACGCGATGGTAGTGGTCGCACGCGACGTCGCCGGTGTCGCCGTTCCATACCCGCCCCGGTGTCTTGCTGAAGGTGTCCCAGATCGAGGGGGTGCGCCCGTCCTCGGCGGCGGCTCCCTCGATCTGGTAGGAGGCGGTGGCCGACCCGAACGTGAACCCCTCGGGGAACACCAGGCCGGAGCCGCGGTAGTCGTCGCGGGGCGTGAGCAGGGTGGTCATGCGGTGATCTCCTCGAGGTCGACGGTGTAGTCCTCGGCGCGGCCATCGGGGTCCGTCACGGTGACCGTGGTGCTGCCGGCGCCGCCGGGGAAGACCCGGAGCCGCAGTCCGTCATGGTAGTCGTAGTCGGGGCGATCGACCCGAGCACCCCAGGGGAGCGCCGTGCCCGGCCGCACGTACAGCGGCAGCGAGTCGAATCCGTGCTTCTCGCGCCGCCAGCCGCCGCCCGTGACGGTCTCACCCGTCAGTAGCGAGGTCCACTCGCCGGCGGGGAGGTAGAAGTCGACCTCTCCGTCTTCGGTGAACACCGGGGCGACGAGCAGGTCGGACCCCAGCATGTACTGCCGGTCGAGGTAGGCGGTCGCCGGATCGTCGGGGAACTCCAGCATCATCGGCCGCATCAGCGGCACCCCCGTCGCCGCGGCATCCAGCCCCTGCTGGTACAGGTACGGCATGAGGCGCATCTTGAGGTGCGTGAACTGTCGCGTGACTTCGACGGCCTCCTCGTCGAACGCCCACGGCACCCGGTACGAGCTCGAGCCGTGGAAGCGCGAGTGCGACCCCAGCAGCCCGAAGGCCGTCCAGCGCTTGAAGACACCGGCATCCGGCATGCCCTCGAATCCGCCGATGTCGTGGCTCCAGAAGGCGAAGCCCGAGAGTGCGAGCGACAGGCCTCCGCGTAGCGTCTCGGCCATCGACGTGTAGGTCGAGGTGGAGTCGCCGCCCCAGTGCACCGGCATGGTCTGGCCGCCGGCGGTCGCCGACCGGGCGAACAGCACCGCGTCGCCCTCGCCGCGCGTCTCGGTGAGCACGTCGAACACCGCGCGGTTGTACAGGTCGGTGTAGAGGTTATGCATGCGCTCGGGGTCTGCGCCGTCGGCCCACACCACATCCGTGGGGATGCGCTCGCCGAAGTCGGTCTTGAAGCAGTCGACGCCCTGCGCGACGAGGCCCCGCAGCTTCGACTGGTACCAGGCGGTGGCGTCGGGGTTCGTGAAGTCGACGAGTCCCATACCGGCCTGCCAGAGGTCCCACTGCCACACCGAGCCGTCGGCGCGCTTCACCAGGAATCCCTGATCGGCGGCTTCCCGGAACAGGGGGGAGCGCTGGGCGATGTAGGGGTTGATCCACACGCAGACCCGCAGATCCTTGTCGTGCAGGCGTCCGAGCATCCCCTCGGGGTCGGGGAAGACCCGCGGATCCCACTCGAAGTCGCACCACTGGAACTCGCGCATCCAGAAGCAGTCGAAGTGGAAGACCGACACCGGCAGCTCGCGCGCGGACATCTCGTCGATGAAGGAGTTCACGGTCTGCTCGTCGTAGTCGGTCGTGAAGCTGGTCGACAGCCACAGCCCGTAGGACCAGGCGGGGACGACGGGCGGGCGACCGGTGAGAGCCGTGTAGCGACCGAGCACGTCCTTCGGAGTCGGACCCGCGATCACGAAGTACTCGAGCACCTCGCCGGACACCGAGAACTGCACGCGCTCCACGGATTCCGAGCCGATCTCGTAGGAGACGTGGCCCGGGTCGTTCACGAGCACGCCGTAGCCGCGGTCCGAGAGGTGGAACGGGACGTTCTTGTAGGCCTGCTCGCTGGAGGTGCCGCCGTCCGCGTTCCAGATCTCCACGGTCTGGCCGTTCTTGACCAGCGGTCCGAAGCGCTCGCCGAGTCCGTAGACGTGCTCTCCGACGCCGAGGTCGAGCTGCTCGTGGACGTAGGCGGATGCGCGGGGAGCTGCGCCGCCCTGCCGTCCGTTGCCGACGATCCCGCGATCGACCTGCGCATCGTCCGCCAGCCGCACGTAGCCCTGCGCCTTGTGGCCGCTGCCGGTCACCCGGCGTCCGTCGACCTCGAACGAGAGGTCCC
>NZ_JBLVOH010000028.1:38023-39623 GCF_053543675.1 Microbacterium umsixpiens | reverse complement strand
GCCGGGGGTGATGCGCGCGACCAGGGATCCGGCGTCCAGCACACCGCCGTGGTCGCCGACGGAGATCGAGGCCGTTCCCGTTCCCGCGCCGGGCAGTGAGAAGCCTCCCTGCCGACGTCCGCCGGCGTGATGCGCGATGCGTACGCGGATGACGCCCTCCGCGGGGGAGGAGAGGGTGGTGGTGAGCACGGGGCGGTTGAGGGTGTCGCCGCGTTTCGCGATGACCATCGTGGGTGCGGTGATGACGATGCCGGTCCCGTCCGGCGTCTCGTCGGTCTCGGCGATGTCGTACGCCTCCTGCGCATAGAGCGCGGTGACCCCGGGACGCAGCTGCCAGAACCCGTCGGTGAACTTCATTACTTGACTGCTCCTGCGGTGATGCCCCTGGTGAGGGTGCGTTGGAAGATGAGGAAGAAGATGAGCGTCGGGATGATGCCGAGCAGGGCCGAGGCGCTCGTGGTGGTGACGTCCATCAGGCGGTCGCCCTGGAGCACGCTGATGGCCACCGGGACGGTCTGATTCGCGTTCGACGCGAGGAACGTCAGCGGGATCAGGAACTCGTTCCACGTCCAGATGAAGAAGAAGATCAGCAGGACCGAGAGCGTGGGACGGCTGATCGGGAAGATCACTCGCCACAGGATCTGCCAGCGGCTCGCACCGTCGAGCGATGCGGCCTCGAGGATCTCCTTGGGGAACGTGCCGTATACGGACGAGAGCAGGTAGGTGCCGAACGCCGCCTGGATGACGGTGAACACGATGATGACCGACCACACGTTGTCGTACAGTCCGACCGATTTGAACATGTAGTACAGCGGGTAGAGCAGGGCCTCCTGCGGCAGCAGGTTCGCCATGAGGAAGAGCAGCACGATCCAGCTGCGACCGCGCACGCGCCCGATGCCGATCGCGAACGCGTTGAGCATCGAGATGACGACCGCGAGCACCGACACGATGCCGGCGATGAAGATCGAGTTCCACACCTTCTCCGGGAAGTTCACCCGCTCCCAGAACTTGACGATGCCGCCGAAGTCGAGGGTCTCGGGGAGGGCGAGGGGACCGGAGGTGGCGTAGTCGACGGGCGACTTGAAGGAGTTCACGAGCACCAGATAGAACGGCGCGATGACGAGCAGTGCGCCGACGATGACGAGTGTCAGCAGCAGCCAGTCGATCGGTCGCTTCTTGGTCATGCCGCCGCGCGGGCGCGTCTTGGCGGGCTTTCCGGTGACGATGGCGGTGGTCGCGTGCATCACAGACCCGCCCTTTCCTTGCGCTCGAGGGAGTTCTGGACGCGGATGAAGATGATCGACACGATCACGACCACGATGGTGAGCACCGTCGCGATCGTGGCGCCGTAGCCGACGTTCCGCTTCGTGAAGAACTCCTGGTAGGCGTAGTACGCGGGCACCAGGGTGGCACCGGCAGGGCCGCCGCGGGTGATGATGTAGACCGGACCGAACACCTTGAGTGCGGCGATCGTGCAGGTCAGGGTGACGACGAAGATCTCGGGGCGGATGATGCTCATCGTGATCGCCGAGAACCGCTGGAACCAGTTCGCGCCATCGAGCTCCGCGGCCTCGTACAGCTCGGGGTCGACGCGCTGGAG
>NZ_JBLVOH010000028.1:37389-38003 GCF_053543675.1 Microbacterium umsixpiens | reverse complement strand
CCACGACGGGGTAGCCGAGCTGCACCCACACCATGACCACCATGAGCACGATGAGCGCCGACGGCATCTGACCGAGCCAGTCGTAGGCGGGCAGGCCGAACCACCCGAGCATCTGGTTGAGGGCGCCGTCGCTGCCGGGGCGTACGATCCAGCCGATCACGATGCCGGCGACGGCGATCGGGAGGATCTGCGGGAGGTAGTACGTGGCCCGGAGGAAGCTGCCGACCTTGCCGCCGAACTTGCGTCCGACGACGTCGAACAGGAGCGCGGCGACGATGAGACCGACGATCGTGGGTACCACGACCATCGCGATGATCATCCACACCGAGTTCGTGAACGAGGTCCAGAAGTCGTCGTCGGTGAGGATCTTCTGCCAGTTCTCGAGCCCGATGAACTCCGGTGTGCGCACCCCCTTCCACTTGGTGAACGTCAGGTACACGTTCCAGATGAGCGGGACGATCACGACGACGAGCAGGAGCACGAAGCCGGGCAGCAGGTAGATCCAGTAGGCCCCGGTCCCACCGCGGCGCTGCGGGATCGACGGCTGTTCGGGCGGCAGCTTCGTGCGGCCCTCGCGGCGGGTGGCGAGTGACATGTTCATCTCCAGGAGGTGC
>NZ_JBLVOH010000028.1:31834-37369 GCF_053543675.1 Microbacterium umsixpiens | reverse complement strand
GGGTCGATCAACGGAAGTCGGCGGTGCCTTCGTCGTACTGCTCGCCGAGGTTCTTGTTCGTGGTCTCGACGTCCTGCACGCCGGTGACGAGGCCCTGCAGCTCCTGGACGATCACGTCGTAGAAGCCGGGCGCGGGCCAGTCCGGGTAGAACGAGAGGCCGTCGGCGTCGAGGACCCCGTTGAAGGTCTCGATGAGGGCCGCGCTCTTCTCGTCGGTGATGTCGGCGGTGTCGGCCGCGACGGGCAGTCCGCCGTTGTTGCCGATGATCGCCTGGATCTCGGGGCGCATCGTGATGTCGATGAACTCGTAGGCGAGGTCCTTGTTCGACGCGTTCTCGGGAACGACCCAGAGGTTGCCCGACGAGCCGAGCGAGAGGTCTGCTCCGGGGAACGCGGCCATCGACCAGTCGAAGCCGGTGGCCTCGGCGACGAAGCGGCCGAACCACCACGAGCCCGAAACGAAGATCGGCGACGAGCCATTGATGAACGAGACGCCGGCGTCTTCGGCCTTGACCGACGACACGTCCGAGGCGATGTAGCCCTTGTCGACGTACTCCTTCAGGGTCTCGGTCGCCGACGTGACCTCGGGACCCTGCCAGTCGACGGGCTCCTTGTAGAGCTGGTAGTCATCGACGAAGCCGCGGTCGGCCTCGAGCAGCGCGAGCTGATACCAGAGCTGTCCCAGCGGGTACTCGGCGCCGGCTTCCGCGAGCGGCGTGACGCCCTGGGCGACGAAGGCGTCGAGCACGTCGACGAACTCCTCGTACGTGGTGGGAATCTCCAGCCCTGCTGCGGCGAAGGCATCCTCGTTGTAGTAGACGCCGACGAACTCGCCGTAGTTCGGAACGCCGAACCAGGTGTCACCGCCCATCACGCCGTCTTCCGAGTACTTGGCGGTGGTCTGCAGCGACGGCGCCAGCTTCTCGTCCCATCCGTACTCCTCGACCGCGTCGGAGATGTCGGCGATCAGGCCGGTGGAGGCGAGGAAGCCTGCCGTCGCGTTGCCCTTGTTGAACTCCATGAGGTCGGGCGCGGCGTCGGTGTCGAGCACCTGGCTCGCCGTCTTCTGGATCTGCTCGAAGGACTTCTCCTCGAACTCGACCTTCGCTCCGGTCTCCTTCTCGAAGATCTTGATGGACTCGGCCCAGGCCTTGCCCATCGCGCTGTCGGCGCCCTCGTAGTGCCAGAGCTTGAGGGTCTGACCGTCGCCGCCCTCTTCGCCCGAACCGGCTGTACAGCCGCTCAGCGCGATGCCGGTCGTCGTGAGCGCGGCCACCAGGGCCAGCGCCTTCGTCCTGCGGGTGCTGCGTGCCATCGTCGGCACTCCTTTCTCAATGGCCCCATGGGCCGGACACTTCACTGGGTCGGATTGTTCAGTTGTGGGCGAGGCATCGTCGAAGCGTTTCGATCGCGAACATGCCGGCGAGCGGGCGAGGAGGGTGGTCAGTCCTGGGCGGGGGAGACGGAGCCGACCGAGCGGTACTCGGGCGGGATGAGGTGGATCTCGGCGGGGGCGAGAGGGTCGTCCAGGCGGCGAACCGCCAGGTCGACCGCGATTTCGCAGGATCGCTGCGGCACCAGCGGGATCGTGTCGACGGGCACCGGCAGCGCCGAGGTGTCGAAAGATGCGGCAGCGGAGACCACCGAGACGTCGTCGCCGACCCGCAGTCCGTGTTCGGCGAGCACGGACAGCAGCACCTGGTGCACGTCGTCGACGGCGTGCACGATGAACGCGCGGTCTCCGCGGGCGAGCGCGGCCTCCGCGGACGCGCGCACGGTGACCGCATCCGTCACCGCCGCACCCGAGGGGGACCAGTCGAGAGTGACGCCACGGGCGGCGGCCTGCTCCTGCGCGCCCCGGAGCAGGCGTCGGGGGAAGTTCGATTTGCGGTACGAGACCTCGGTCTGACCGAGCAGGGCGATGCGTCGGTGACCCACGTCGGCGAGACGGTCGACCGCCAGCCGACCGGCCGCTTCGAAGTCGAGGTCGACGCAGGTCAGACCCTCGCGGTCGTCGGGCAGGCCGATGAAGATGGTGGGCGTGCCGACCGAGCGGGCTATGGGGACGCGCTCGTCGTCGGGAGCGACGTCGAGCACGAGGATCGCGTCGACGAGGTTGCTCGCCGCCACGCGGTTCATCCCCTCGGACGCCTGCTCGTCGGTGAGGAGGAGGATGTCGAAGCCCTGCCGCCGTGCGGCGACCGCGGTCGCGAGCACGAAGGCCATGTGGGTGGGGGCGTGCGTGTCGGCGCGCAGCGGCTCGGTCAGGGCGAAGATGTGCGTGCGGCGACCGGCCAGCATGCGTGCGCCGGCATCGGGCTCGTAGCCGAGCGCGTGCACCGCATCCTCGATGCGCATCCGGGTCTTCTCCGACACCGGGCGCTTGCCGCTGAGTGCGTAGGAGACCGTGCTGATCGACACACCGGCGGCGCGTGCCACCTCATGGATCGTCGTCATCGGGACTCCATCGTCATCGTGCGGGAAGCAATCGTCGAAGCGCTTCGCTCACGCTTCTCCAGCGATGATAGACACGACCCGTCGCCCTGCGCAAGCCTTTTGTGGTCATGCGCAACAAATACGGTTCCGCAACCGTGGGAGCGATCCCGCGGTCTAAGGCGACGAGGTCTCGATGGGGGAGGGGATTCGAGACCCCGCCGCCGGCCTAGGACGTGACGCGGATCTCGGCGATGACCTCGCCGTAGGCGGTCTCGCCGACAGGCGTGAAGCCGACGCGGTGGAAGAAGGTCTCGGGCCCGCCCTCGCCGGCCTCGTAGATGACGTTGACGTGGTCGACGTCGCGCGCCTTGGCCTCTTCGACCAGCGCCTCGACGGCGAAGCGGCCGACGCCGCGACCCTGATCGTCGGCGTCGACGTTGATGCGCCACAGCACGGAGCGGAAATGCTCCTCCGGTGCTTCGGGATCGAAGTTCGCGCTGACGAAGCCGACGACCTCGTTGCGGTCGAGGATCACCCGCTGCCAGGAGGTCTGCGGGTTGATGACTGTGGCTGCGATCCCGTACGAGACGGGAGCGAGGAACTGCTCCTGTCCGGGCTTGAGCGACAGGTTGTTCACGGCGACGATCGTCGCAGCGGAGAGTTCGACCATGCGCAGTTCGGACATGGACCCAGGCTAACCCCTCGGGCCGGAACCGACACGTCTCGGTCGAACATTTCGTCCAGAACTGGCCGATCGTCACCACTCGCCGGACGTCGGTGAGGGGCCGGGGCAACGGGCCCGAAGCCACTCAGGTATCTTGGTATCGAGACAAATAGACCACAAGAGCGGAGAACCTCCCGGTGACCGACGAAGCCATCATCTACACCCACACAGACGAGGCGCCGGCACTGGCCACCGCCTCGTTCCTGCCGATCATCCAGGCCTACACGGGTCAGGCGGGCATCGACTTCGAGACCCGCGACATCTCGCTGGCAGGCCGCATCCTGGCCGCCTTCCCGCAGAAGCTCACGCCGGAGCAGCAGGTGGGCGACGCGCTCGCCGAGCTGGGCGGCCTGGCCACGCTCCCCGAGGCGAACATCATCAAGCTGCCGAACATCTCGGCATCGATCCCCCAGCTCAAGGGCGCCATCGCGGAACTGCAGAAGCAGGGCTACGACATCCCCGACTTCCCGGACGAGCCGTCGTCGCTCGAAGAGAAGGACGTGCGCGCGCGCTACGACCGCATCAAGGGCTCCGCCGTGAACCCGGTGCTGCGCGAGGGCAACAGCGACCGCCGTGCGCCTCTCGCCGTGAAGAACTACGCGAAGAAGCACCCGCACCGCAACAAGCCGTTCGCCGCGGGATCGAAGACGCGCGTCGCCACCCTGGGGCACGACGACTTCAAGCACAACGAGCGCTCCTGGGTCGCTGCCCACGACGACGTGCTGAGCTTCCGGCACACGGCCGAAGACGGAACGGTCACCGTGCTGAAGGAGGGCCTCAAGGTCCTGCCGCGCGAGATCATCGACGCGACCTTCCTCTCCGCCAAGGAGCTGGATGCCTTCCTCGCCGAGACGCTGAAGACAGCCGCGGCCGACGACGTGCTGTACTCGGTGCACCTCAAGGCGACCATGATGAAGGTCAGCGACCCCATCATCTTCGGCCACGTCGTGAAGGCGTTCTTCGCCGACGTGTTCGCGCAGTACGGCGACAAGCTCGCCGCGGCAGGACTCAGCGCGAACGACGGGCTCGGCTCGATCCTCGCGGGGCTCGCGAACGTGGCGGGTGGCGACGAGATCGCCGCCGCCTTCGACAAGGCGATCGCCGAGGGGCCGCGCCTGTCGTATGTGAACTCGGACAAGGGCACGACGAACCTGCACGTGCCGAGCGACGTGATCGTCGACGCATCGATGCCCGCGCTCGTCCGCAACGGTGGAAAGCTCTGGGGCAAGGACGGGGAAGAGGCTGACACCCTCGCGGTGATCCCCGACTCCTCGTACGCGAGCGTCTACCAGGCCGTGATCGACGACGTGATCGCGAACGGTCCGCTCGACCCGGCGACGATCGGCACGGTTCCCAACGTGGGGCTCATGGCGCAGGCCGCCGAGGAGTACGGCAGCCACGACAAGACGTTCGAGATCGCCGCAGACGGCATCGTCCAGGTGCTCGACAGCGAGGGCACGGTGCTCATCGAGCACACGGTCGGCAAGGGCGACATCTGGCGCGCGACGCAGACCAAGCACATCCCCGTCATGGACTGGGTCAAGCTCGCGGTCACCCGTGCACGCGCGACCGGCGACCCCGCCGTGTTCTGGCTCGACGCGAACCGCTCGCACGACGCCCAGATCATCGCCAAGGTGCACCAGGGCCTCGCGACGCTCGACACCAAGGGCCTCACGATCACGATCCTCGCGCCCGAGGAAGCGACGCGCTACACGCTCGCCCGCATGCGTCACGGGCTCGACACGATCTCGGTCACCGGCAACGTGCTGCGCGACTACCTCACCGACCTGTTCCCGATCCTCGAGGTCGGCACGAGCGCCAAGATGCTCTCGATCGTGCCGCTGCTCGCGGGCGGCGGGCTCTTCGAGACCGGCGCGGGTGGGTCCGCACCGAAGCACGTGCAGCAGCTGGTCGAGGAGAACTACCTGCGGTGGGACTCCCTCGGCGAGTTCTTCGCGCTGGCCGCATCGCTCGAGCACTTCGCCGACCGCACGGGCAACGAGAAGGCCCGCGTGCTGGCCGAGACGCTGGACGCCGCGACCGGCACCTTCCTCGAGGAGGACCGCTCCCCGGGCCGCGCGCTGGGCACGATCGACAACCGCGGCAGCCACTTCTACCTGGGCCTGTACTGGGCTCAGGAGCTGGCGAAGCAGTCGAAGGACGCCGAGCTCGCAGCGGCGTTCGCCCCCATCGCCGCGACGCTCGCCGAGAACGAGGAGAAGATCGTCTCCGAGCTCAACGCGGTGCAGGGCAAGCCGGTGGAGATCGGCGGCTACTACCGTCCCGACGAGGATCTCGTCGCCGCGGTCATGCGTCCGTCCGCCACGCTGAACGGCATCGTCGACGCACTGCGCTGACACACGAGAAGGGGGGGG
>NZ_JBLVOH010000028.1:30813-31808 GCF_053543675.1 Microbacterium umsixpiens | reverse complement strand
CCCCCCCCTTCTTCATGTCCGCGGGAGAGCGGTTCAGTAGTAGACCGAGACCTCGAGGCCGACCGGCGACCAGTCGTAGACGTACTTGGCGAGATCGATCGGGAGGTTCACGCAGCCGTGGCTCATCCGCTGGCCGAAGTTGTTGTGCCAGTAGGTGCCGTGGAAGCCGATGTTCGGAGCGAACCAGGTGATCCAGGGGACGTCTTCGGTGCAGTAGGGTGCGCCCTCGTAGCAGCCCATGTCCTGGATGGCCGTGTGCGCGAACACCTTGAAGTTGCCGGCCGGGGTCAGCGTGCCGGGCAACCCGGTCGACACCGCCCAGGACTGCACGACCTCGTTGTTCTGGAACAGGTAGGCGCGCTGCGAGCTCAGGTTGATCTCGATGCGGCGGAACAGGTTGACCGTCTCGAAAGCGGTCTCGCCCACGGTGAGCTTGTAGACCCCGTCGCCGGCGGCGAGCTGCTGAGCGAACTGCTCGGCGATGCCCGACGTGTCGCCGACGGCGCGGCCCACGACGCCCTCCTGCTCGGCCCGCAACACGGTGCCGGCGGAGTCGACGATGTTCGTGGCGTTGACCGGCGCCCGGTCGACGAGACCCGGAAGCGTGTCGACGGTGGCCTGGATGGCCTGGGCGTCGGCTTCGATGCGCAGCTGGCCGTCTTCGTCGACCACGGTCAGCCAGGTGGCTGCGACCGCGGGCTTGACCGGCACGGTGCGTTCGTCGCCGACGTAGAAGCCGATCGTCCCGAGCATCGTGTTCAGCTCGGTGGCGGTGGCGGTGGCGTCGTCGTCGGAGACGGCAGGCAGGGCCTCGGCAGGACCGCCGGGGTATTCGAGAGACGTCTTCCCCGCGGCCACCGCATCGGTGAAGGCGGCGGTGAGATCATCGACGTCGATTCCGGTGCCGGGCTCCGAGGCCGTGACGATGTACTTACCGCCGGCGGGGTCGAATGCGACACCGGCGTCCACCGGGTCTTGGAAGCTCGACGGCACGG
>NZ_JBLVOH010000028.1:20503-30793 GCF_053543675.1 Microbacterium umsixpiens | reverse complement strand
CCCCCCCGCGGAGGCTTTCTCCGCATCGAGGGCGATGTCGGCGGGAACCGGATCGCCCATCCACATGCCGAGGTTCCACAGCGGTCGGGCGGCGAAGGCGGCATCGGCGAGAGCGGTCGCATCGAGGGACGCGCCGAGGTCGGCGCCGGTCAGGACCGCGTCATCTCCGTCGCCGGTGAGCGTGACCTCGGTCTCGGCGAGATGCGTGCTGATCGCTTCGGCCGCGGCGCCCGGTGTCATCCATCCGACCGGGATTCCGGCGACGGTGGTTCCCGGGGCGATGAGTACCAGCGAGGCTGCTCCCGCGCCCAGGGCGACGACGCCGAGTCCGAGCCCGATCCAGAGGCCGAGGCGGCGCTTCTTGGGGGCCGGCTCGACGGGGGCCCACGCCAACGGCTGTTCGCCGGTGGTGGGCGGGACGGCGTCGGTGGCCGAGTCCCGCGGCGTGAGTACGGCGGTGGGCGTGGCGTCGTCGCCATGCGCCTCGGCTGCTGCGCCCGGCGCAGAAATCAGATCGGTCACGAACTTCACCCCCCGGATCTCAAACGTGTCCTGAGGTCCAATGGTACGGGATGGGAGGTAACGGGGAGGCAACGGTCCGTGATATCGTCCCTCCCCGCGCCAGGTCAGTCGACGATGGCGATGCCGTCGATCTCGACGAGCATCTCCTCGCGGGGGAGACCGGTGAAGACGGTGGTGCGCGACGGGAGGACTCCGCTGGGGGTGTTCGCGGTCACGAAGGCGCCGTAGGCATCGTTCATGATCGGGAAGTCCTCGCGCTTGGTGAGGTACACGCGCAGCATCACGACGTCGTCGAACGTCGCGCCCGATGCCTCGACGATCGCCTTGACGTTCTCGAGGGTGCGAGTGGTCTGCGCGGCCACGTCGCCGGGGAAGAGGTACTCGTTCGTCTGCGGGTCGACCGGGCCCTGGCCGGACACCTGGACGAACGGGCCCTTGCGGATCCCCTGCGAGAAGGTGTGCGCGGGAGCGGGGGCGGCATCGGTGGAAACTCGGATCTTCGCGGTCATGCCGTCCAGCCTAGTAGCCTTGTTAGATGCCTCTACAAATTCCGGATCCCGTTCTCGGCGCCTGGACGAAGGGCTTCCCGGCGCATGCTGCGGGACTCCGACTCTCGGAGGTCGCGGGCGCCGATCTGCGCCTCTCCGACCTGGTCACTCCGGTGCTCACGGTGCACGAGGACGCGCTCGTGCACAACGAGAGGACCGTCTTCGCGTGGGCGCGCGAGCAGGGTGTGCTGCTCGCGCCGCACGGCAAGACCACGATGGCGCCGGCCCTCTGGCAGCGGCTCCTCGAAGCGGGCGCGTGGGGCATCTCGGTCGCGACGCCGTGGCAGGCCGAGGTCGCCGTCGACGCCGGTGTCGCGACGGTGCTGATCGCCAATGCTGTGACGGATGCCGCGGCGGTGCGCCGCCTGAGCGCACTGCTCGCCGCCGATGACGGGCTGCGGGTGCTGTGCTGGGCGGACTCTCTCGCCGGCGTCTCGATCCTGGCGGACGGGATGCGCGGTGCTGAGCGGCCGCTCGACGTGCTGGTCGAGCTCGGCGGCGCGCAGGGCCGCACCGGCGCCCGCAGCGTGGAGGAGGGCGAGCGGATCGCGCAGGCGATCTCGGAGGCTCCCGGGCTGCGACTCGCCGGTGTCGCCGGGTACGAAGGTCCGTTCGGGCCGGATCGCAGCGACGCTTCCGTCGCGGCCGTCGACGCGTATCTCCGGACGATCGTCGAGCTGCACACGCGCCTGGTGTACCCCGCGGACATCCGCCCTGTGCTCAGCGCGGGCGGCAGCTCGTTCCCCGATCGGGCTGCCGCGGTACTCGCGCCCCAGGGCGCGGAGGCCGACGTCGTCCTGCGGTCGGGCGCCTTCCAGATCCACGACGACGGCTTCTACTCCCGCATGTCGCCGTTCGGCCCGTCGATCGGAACCGCGCCACTTCGTTCGGCGATGCATGCCTGGTCGCGTGTCGTCTCGCAGCCGGAACAGGGCCTCGCCCTGTTGGACGCGGGCCGTCGAGACGTGCCGTTCGATCTCGATCTGCCGGTCCCGCAGTCGGTCGACGGTGAGATCACGGCGCTCAACGATCAGCACGCGTTCCTGCGGCTCGCGGACGGCGCTTCGGCGGGGGTCGGCGACGTGGTGCGTCTGGGCCTCTCGCACCCGTGCACGGCGTTCGACAAGTGGCGGGTGGTCGCCGTGATCGACGATCCCGACGCGGATGACCCGCGCGTGATCGGGGCGGTCGCGACATGCTTCTGAGTGCGGAGAAGGCGGCGGCCGGCCTGGTGCGGGTCTACCGCGGAGCGACGGTCGTCGACGGGACGGGGGCGGCGCGCTACGTGGCCGACGTCGCCGTCGAGGGTGCCCGGGTGGCCGCGGTGCTGACGAGCGAGGCGGCGGAGAGCCTCGAGCTTCCGGATGGCGCGACGGAGATCGATGCGGCCGGCCTGGTGCTGGCCCCGGGATTCATCGACATGCACGCGCACAGCGACCTCGCCGTGCTGAGCGGCGCTGCCCACGAAGCGAAGATCCGGCAGGGGGTCACCACCGAAGTGCTCGGTCAGGACGGCCTCGGCTACGCCCCGTCGGACGACCGCGCGGCCGCCGTCATCCCCGGCCAGATCGCCGGGTGGAACGGGATGCCGGCCGAGGTGCCGTGGCGGACCGTGGACGACCTGCTCGCCGCGATCGACGCCGCGACCGTGGCCAACGCCGCAGTGCTCGTGCCGCAGGGGAACCTCAGGATGATGGTCGTCGGGCATGAGAACCGCCCGGCGACGTCGGCCGAGATCTCCGCCATGGCGGACCTGCTCGGCGCGGCGTTGGATTCCGGTGCGTTCGGGATGTCGAGCGGCCTCACCTATACGCCGGGGATGTACGCCGACACGGCGGAGCTCGAGGCGCTGTGCCGCGTGGTCGCGGAACGGGGCGGTTACTGGGCGCCGCACACGCGCAGCTACGGCGGGGGAGCGCTCGACGCCTATCGGGAGGCGCTCGACATCGGCCGCCGCACCGGGTGTCCCGTCCACCTCACCCACGCCACGATGAACTTCACCCCGAACCGGGGGCGGGCAGCGGAGCTCCTCGCTCTCATCGATGAGGCCATCGCGGATGGCGTCGACGTGACCCTGGACACCTATCCCTATCTGCCGGGAGCCACCACGCTCGCGGCCCTGCTGCCGAGCAGGCTCGCCGCCACGGGCGACCTGTTGCGTGCTGTCGCCGAGCTGGACGCGGCCGGTCGGGAGACGGTCCGAGTCGAGCTCGAAGAGGTCGGCTGCGACGGCTTCCACGGTGAGAGGGCCGACTGGACGCAGATCCAGATCTCCGGCACGGCCCATCCTGACCTGGTCGACCTGGTCGGTCGGACGGTCGCCGAGATCGCCGAGACCACGGGGCGTCGAGCCGTCGACGTCGTGCTCGACACGATCATCGCCGATGCCGGGGCCACCGGCATCCTGATGCACATCGGCGATGAGGAGAACGTCCGCGCGATCATGCGCCACCCGCAGCACACCGGCGGAAGCGACGGCATCCTGATCGGTGCGCGGCCGCACCCCCGTGGCCGGGGCACGTTCCCGCGCTATCTCGGACACTACGTGCGCGAGCTCGGCATCCTCACGCTGGAGGAGGCGGTGCAGCACCTGGCGGGTACACCGGCCAGACGGCTGGGCCTCGACCGCGACGATGCTCCGCGCGGTGTGATCCGCTCCGGCGCGACCGCCGACCTGGTGCTCTTCGATCCCGAGACCATCGCCGCCGGCGCGACCTTCGACGAGCCGTTCACCCCACCGCTCGGCATCGTCGAGGTGCTGGTCGGCGGAGTGCCCGTGGTCTCCGACGGCGAGCCCACCGGTGCCACGCCGGGGCGGGCGCTGCGGATGCCGCCGGTGGCCCATCGAGCCACGGTGCCGCGCATCGACGCACGCATCGACCCGCTGGCAACAGGTTTCGCTTGGTCGGACGAGACACCCGTGCTCGCCACCGCGGAGCTCGCCACCGTTGCGGGCCGGCTGGGTGGAGTCGGTCGCGACGACGGACGGCCGGGCATCCGCCTCGTGGTCGATGAGACGCTCGGCGCCGATGCCGCAGCGGCGGGTCGCATCGCACCGGAGGCGTTCCGCGTGAGTGTGAGCGCCTCGGGCATCGAGGTCCGGGGTGCGAGTCCTGCCGGCGTGTACCGGGGTGCCACGGTGCTGCGGCAGCTCCGTGACCCGGACGGAGCGACGACGCCGATTCCGGCCGGAGTCTGGGAGGGAGCGCCCGCCTATGCGTGGCGAGGCGCGATGCTCGACGTCGCACGTCACTTCCGGACCGTGGAAGAGGTCCGTCGTCTCATCGACCAGCTCGCGGATCACCATCTCAACGTCCTGCACCTGCATCTCTCGGATGACCAGGGCTGGCGGTTCGAGGTGCCGGGCTTCCCCCGCCTCACCGAGATCGGTGCCCGTCGAGCAGCGACGCAGCGCGGCCACGGTCCGCTCGCGACCGTCGAGCCCGGCGTCCATGAGGGCTTCTACACGACCGCCGAGTTGCGTGATCTCGTGAGGTACGCCGCCGAACGCTTCGTCACGCTCGTCCCGGAGGTCGAACTCCCCGGTCACGTGCAGGCCGCGCTCGCAGCCTATCCCGAGCTCGGGAACACCGACGTCGGCGACCCGGTCGAGTCGCCGTGGGAGCGGTTCGGCGTGAACCCGCGCACGCTCGCGCCCACCGAGGCCTCGCTGGCCTTCGGGCGCGCGGCCATCGACGCGCTGTGCGACGTGTTCGACTCGGAGTGGATCGGCATCGGCGGTGACGAGGTCCCGGTGACCGAGTGGGCGCAGAGCGCCGCGGCCGCCGCGCGTATGCAGGAGCTCGGACTCGCCACCGCGCACGACGTGCAGCCGTGGTTCACGGCCCATTTCGTCGCTCACGTACGCGCCAGAGGTCGCACGGCGCTGGCGTGGGACGAGGTGCTCGAGGGTGACGTGCCCGACGGCGTCCGGATTCTCGCATGGCGTGGCCCGGTCGCGATGCGCGCGGCTCTCTCGCGGGGCATCGAGGTCGTGGCCTGCCCCGACCTCGAGGCGTACCTCGACTACCCGCAGTCCGAATCCGCGGAGGAGCCCATCAGGGTCGGCCCGCCACTGACGATCGAGCGGGCGTACACCCTGCGCGTCGAGGACGGAGCCGTCGGCGGTCAGGCCAACGTCTGGAGCGAGCATCTGCCCACCCGTGATCGGGTCGACTTCGCGATGTTCCCTCGTCTGTCGGCGATCGCCGAGCGGCTCTGGGAGGGTGGTGACCCGGCACCGTTTGCGGACTTCGGTCGACGTCTGCCGACGCAGCTGCGCCGTCTCCGCGCGGCGGGGGTGCGGTATCGTCCACTGGACGGACCTGCACCCGATCAGCGTCGCCCCGGAGTGCCCGGCAAACCACTCACGGTCGAGGCACGCGAGCGCATCGTCGCCGGTCTGGTGACGCGGCTTCTCGAGCGTTCGGAGGACACCTCCGCCGAGCTTCGAAAGTAATGTAACGTTTCGGTAACCCTCCTCGCGCGACCGCGGGGAGAGGTTGCACAAATTTTGTTCGTAAGGTCTACTAACAAACATGTCCGTTTCGGATGAACAGCGTCCCGCGCCGCCGGTAGAGTACCTCGGCGCGAACACGCATGCCTTCGGCCCGGGGCGCCACCTGCGCTCGCGCGCGAAAGTGCTTCCCGAGCATGCACGCGGCCACAACCGTGCACTCGTGCTGCAGACGCTGTATCACGCCGGTGCGATGAGCCGTGCGGATCTCTCGCGAGAGACCGGGCTGACCCGAGTCACGATCTCCGACCTGGTCGCCGAATTCATCGCCGACGGCATCGTCATCGAGATGGGCGTCCGCGAGGCCGTAGGTCCGGGCAAGCCGCCCATCCTGATCGACATCGACCGCGTCGGCCACCAGATCCTCGGCCTCGATCTCTCGGGTCCCAGCGCTTTCACCGGCGCGGTGCTGAGCCTCGACGGCGACGTGCTCGAACGGCGTGAGGTGCCGAGGCCGGACTCGCCCGACGGCGAAGCGGCGTACGCGGCCCTGCACGAGCTCGCCAAGACCCTGGTCGCCGCTTCCACGCAGCCGCTGCTCGGCGTCGGCATCGGAACTCCCGGTGTCGTGCGGCCCGATGGACTCGTCCTCAGCTCGCCGAACCTCGGCTGGACGAACTTCCCGCTCGAGGCGAAGCTCGGCATCGACCTGGATCTGCCCGTCCTCGCCAGGAACGACGCCAACGCGGCGGTGCTCGCCGAATACACGTTCGGGGACGCGAAGGCCGACTTCATGCTGATCAAGATCGGCAAGGGCGTCGGTGCCGGGCTCATCACCGGCAGCCAGCCGCTGCTGGGCAGCCGCTTCGCGGCGGGGGAGATCGGGCACGTCGTCGTCGGCACCGACGGCGGTCCCCGATGTGCCTGCGGCAAGGATGGCTGTCTCGAGGCCTGGCTGAGCGTCAGCCGCCTGCGTGCGGCGCTGGAGTCCGACTCCGACGCTCGCGACGAGATCCTGCGCGACGCCGGAACGCGCATGGCGATCGCCGTCGCTCCGATCGTCGCTGCTCTCGACCTCTCCGAGGTCGTGCTCTCCGGTCCCGCAGATCTGCTCGACGGCATCCTGATCGATGCCGCGATCGAGACGCTGCACGCCCGCACGCTCGAGGGTGTGTTCGAGGACGTGGTCGTGCGCCGGACCCATCAGGAGGACATCGTCCTGCGCGGTGCCGCCGTGATGGTGCTCTCCGGCCAGCTGGGCGTGTCGTGACGCTCCCCTTCGCCACCGCGGAGACCGCGGGGAGCAGCATCCGATGAGTGATGCGCGTGCTGCCGACCCCGCCGGTCGGCGGATTCGAGTGGGCCTGGACGTCGGCGGTACCAAGATCGACGCCGTGGCTGTAGACCCTTCCGGGGAGATCATCGGCCGACTCCGCCGGGTCACCGGCTGGGGAGACGATGCCGTCGTCGAGAGCATCGTGACGGCCGTCAGCGGGCTCGCCGATGAAGTCGGATTGTCGCTGTCGGACATCGGCTCCGTCGGAATCGGCATCCCCGGGCTGGTCGACGCCGACGCCGGCCGCGTCGACCATGCGGTCAACCTCGGCGTGGAATCCCTCGATCTCGCCGACCGTGCCGAACAGGCGCTCGGCATGCCGTTCCGTGTGGAGAACGATGTGAAGGCGGCCGCACTCGGTGCGGCGGCCCTGAGCGGGGTCACCGGGTCGATGGCATATCTCAACCTCGGCACCGGCGTCGCCGCCGGCATCGTGATCGACGGCCGCATCTGGCGCGGCGCCCGTGGCACAGCCGGGGAAGTGGGGCACCTCTCGGTCGATCCGAAGGGACGCCTGTGCGGATGCGGTCAGCACGGCTGCGTCGAGACGTTCTGCGGCGGCGGAGCGCTCGCCAAGGCCTGGGGTCGCCCGGGCGCGCTGCCGATCAGAGACATCTTCGACGCCGCGGACGCCGGCGATCCGCTCGCTCTCGCGCTCCGAGAGGACCTGTTCCACGGCGCTGCCGCCGCCGTTCGTGTGCTCGTCCTCTCGGCCGACGTCGAGACCGTCGTCATCGGAGGAGGGCTCACGGCTCTCGGCGACCGCCTGGAGGCCGGCGTACGTGCGGCGCTGCATGCCGGCGCCGACGCGTCGCCGTTCATGCGGTCCCTCCGCCTGGATGAGAGAATCGAACTGCTTCCGGCCGGGTCTCCCGCTGCCGCTTTCGGCGCCGCACTGGTCGGCGCATCCATCACCGAGAAGGAGATCGTCCCGCATGGCTGAGGTCGTCATCGTCGAGAATGCCGAGGCCGCAGGCGCCTTGGTCGCCACCGAGATCGTCGAGCTGATCGAACGCCGGGCGGATGCGGTGCTGGGGCTGGCGACCGGATCCACTCCGCTTCCCGTGTACCAGGCGCTGCGCACGCAGCTCGCCGGTCGCGACGTCTCGCAGGTGCGCGGCTTCGCGCTCGACGAGTACGTCGGCATCGACCCGTCGCACCCGGAGAGCTACCGCTCCGTGATCACGCGCGAGGTCGTCGAACCACTCGGTCTCGACCCGCAGCGCATCCACGTTCCCAACGGCGCTCTCGCGACGATCCAGCACGCCGGCGACGACTACGAGGTCGCCATCGATGCGGCCGGTGGGGTCGACCTGCAGATCCTCGGGATCGGTACCGACGGACACATCGGCTTCAACGAGCCGGGGTCGTCCTTCGCGTCGCGCACCCGGGTGAAGACGCTCACGGAGCAGACCCGCGAGGACAACGCGCGCTTCTTCGACTCCATCGACGACGTGCCGATGCACTGCATCACGCAGGGACTCGGCACCATCCTGAAGGCGCGGCACCTGGTGCTGCTCGCTTTCGGCGAAGGCAAGGCCGAGGCCGTGGCCGGCGCCGTCGAGGGACCGCTCACCGCGCTCCTTCCGGGCTCCGCCATCCAGCTGCACCCGCATGCGACGATCGTCGTCGATGAGGCTGCGGCATCGCGTCTCGCTCTTGCCGACTACTACCGCTATACGTTCGCGAACAAGCCGGCCTGGCAGGGCATCTGACGCCTGTCCGGCGCGTTCAGCCCGCCAGCGCGGGCCAGGCGATCGGCAGCAGGTGCTCGACGCTCAGGGGCGCCAGGGGGAGTGTCGCGACGTCTGCCGGCGTGATCCATCGCAGTTCAGCGAGCTCCGCCTGGACCGTGACGGCTCCGGGGTCGACGGATGTCGCGAAGGCCGCAGCGACGACACGGTGCCCCGGTTCGTTCGCGGCCGCGGAGATGAAGGTCCCGAGTGGGTGAAGGTCACTCTCGTCGAGCGTGAGTCCCAACTCCTCGTGGAGCTCGCGGATCAGGGTCTGCACCGCGGATTCGCCCGGCTCGGGCTTGCCTCCCGGCTGCATGAACCGCGTGGTGCCCTGCTTGCGGACGACCAGCACCCGGCCTTCGGCATCGATGATCACGGCCGCGCTCACATGGATGTCAGGCATCGGGGCTGAACACCTTTCCCGGGTTGAGGATGCCGAGGGGATCGAACACCGCGGCGATCTGCCGTTGCAGCTGCCACTGGTCGTCACCGAGCTCTTCGGCGAGCCAGCGGCGCTTCAGCACGCCGATGCCGTGCTCTCCGGTCAGGGTCCCGCCGAGGCGGATCGCCGCGCGGAACAGCTCGTCCGCCGCGACCCACACCTCGGGCGGAACGTCCGGACCTTCGAAGAGGAAGTTGGGGTGCAGATTGCCGTCGCCGGCGTGCGCCACCGTCGGGATGGTGAGCGCGTGCTCGCGTTCGATGCGCGCGATCTCGTCGAACATGGCGGGCATCGCGCTGCGCGGCACGGAGACGTCCTCGATGAGCGTCGTTCCCAGTGACGCCATCGCCGCGTGCATCGATCGGCGGATCGCGAGCAGCTGTTCGCCCTCCGCGCGATCGTGCGAGACCACAGTGACCCCGCCATGGGAACGGAGGATCTCCGCGATGGCGTCGGCCTCGGCACGGGCGGCGGGTCCGTCGGTCTGAATGGTGAGCTGGGCCGCCCCCGGCGTCGGGGCGACGAGACCGAGGAGCGCGTGCACGGCGGTGAGGCTCGCGGCATCCATCAGCTCCATGATCGCCGGTTGCACCCCGGCGGCGGTGACAGCGGCAGAAGCGGAGGCTGCGGCGCGCACGCCGGGGAAGGTGGCGACGACCGTGCAGGTCTCTCCGGGCACGAGCCTGCGCAGCTTGAGGGTCGCTCCCACCACGACACCCAGCGTGCCTTCGGAGCCGACGACCAGTGCGGTGAGGTCGAGACCGGTGACGCCTTTGACGCTCCGGTGGCCGAGGTGCAGAAGCCGTCCGTCCGCGAGCACGAGGTCGACGCCCAGCACGGCATCGCGGACGACACCGTATTTGGCGCAGAGCAGTCCGCCGGCACCGGTGGCGATGTTGCCGCCCACCGTGGAGATGTCGCGGCTGGCCGGGTCGGGCGCCCACCACAGGCCATGCCGGGCGAGCTCCGTGTTGAGGTCGGCGTTCAGGATGCCGGGTTCGACGACCGCGAGCAGATCGTCTGGTCGCACCTCGCGGATCGCGGTCATCCGCCGCAGGGACAGCACGATCTCGCCACTGCCGGCGTTGGCGGCACCGGCGAGTCCGGTGCCGGCACCGCGGATGACGACGGGGGTGCGCGTGGCCGTCGCGATGCGCATGGTCTGCTGGACGTGCTCGACCCGTTCGGCGTGGATGACGGCGATCGGGCGTCCGGCGGCGGCATGACCGGAGCGGTCTGCTCTGGCCTGC
>NZ_JBLVOH010000028.1:14841-20483 GCF_053543675.1 Microbacterium umsixpiens | reverse complement strand
AGAACAGTCTCGTCGGTGTCGACGAGCGCGCCGAGCGTCTCCTTCAGCCGTGCCAGGACGCTCACGGCCGCGCGCTCACCACGAGAGGCTCACGACAGTGCGCGCCGACCACTGAGGACGCCCGCGACGACGGCCACCAGGGCGAACGCGGTGCCGATCAGCGCCTGGCCCATCGACCACCAGGCGATCGTGACGCCGACGTAGATCAGCAGCTCGACGGCGGCGCGGAGGAACGGGTGCACGCGCAGTACCGGGCGCGGAGACAGGAAGAGCGCCCAGACGAGGATCACGAGCACCGGCGCACCGATACCGAGGATGACGTTCCAGGGGAGGTCCCAGCTGGCGAAGCCCCACAGGGCGAGAGAGGCGACCGCAGCGACCAGGACGACGGTGCGGACGACGTCGAGAGCGGAGATGGTCGGGCGCTCGACGCCGGGGACGGGTGCGGGATCCGAGGACATGCATCCAGTCTATTCGGCGGCCGGAGCGTCCTCAGCCGGTGCGGCGGCGGCGGTGTCGGTGGCAGGTGCGTCGGTGGCGGGTGCGGAGTCGACCGGCTCCTCGGGAGCAGGTGCGACCGGTGCCGGTGCGGCCGGTGCCTGTGCAGCCGGCGCGGGCTCGACGGGTGCCGGTGCGGGCTCGACGGGTGCCGGCGCGGGCTCGACGGGTGCGGGCTCGGCGGGAGCCGGCTGCGTCTCCGCGGCGGTGACGGCCGTCGTCGTGTCGTCGCCCTCGAGAGCCTGCTCCGCCTCCTGCAGGACGGCCTCGACGGCGGGGCCGGATTCGAGTGCCAGCAGAGTCGTGTCGGCGGACGGACCGACCTTGTCAGCCAGGACGTAGCGGAACGTGACGACAGTCGTGTCGGCGTCCACGACCTGCCAGAAGCTCGGACGAAGATCGATAGTCCCGGTGCCCGCATCGTCGAGGACGATGCTGTCGCCACCGCCACCGCCACCGCCCCCGCTGCCGTCGAGGAGCGCTTCGACCGTCGTTCCCGGTGCGCCGGTGACCGGCACGCTGTAGTGGATGGTGAAACCGCTGAACCAGATGGTCGCAGCGGACCAGGTGGGTGCCTCCGTCGGGACCGCAGGATCGACCGGGTCCACGGGATCGACCGGGTCCACGGGGTCGACCGGGTCCACCGGATCGACCGGGTCCACCGGGTCCACCGGGTCCACCGGGTCCACCGGATCCACGGGATCGACGGGATCCACGGGATCCACGGGATCCACGGGATCCACGGGATCGACGGGAGTCGCGGGGGGAACCGGCGGAGCGATGACCGGGCCGGCATCTTCCCGCGGCTGCGCCGGCGAGGAGTCTTCCACAGGAGGAATGGCCGGAGCCTCGTCCGGCACGGTCTCCGGCTCGTCGATGACGATCGGCTCGTCGAGGTTCAACGAGGCGTCGGGGCCGACCTGCGAAGTGATCGACGACGGGTCGGAGTCTCCGGCGCTGGGCTGCGATGTGGCCGGGTCCGCCCCGGCGAGTCCAGGAATGATGGTGGCCGCGGCGACGACTCCCGCGACGACCAGTGCAGCGGAGCCCGCGCCGACGAGGGCGCCGATCCCCGTCAACGCGCCACCGGTCGAGCCCGCTCCTGCGGTCGCACCGCCGCCGGCGGCGCCACCCGACCCGGTCCCGCCACCCGAGGAGGCGATGCCCGTCGCCGCCGGACCCGTCGGGTCTCCGGCGAACACCGCTCCGGGGATGCCGGACGGCATGGCAGCCAGAGCCACGATGGGAGTGCCGGCGCCCTGCAGCGTCGCAAGGTATCCGGCCGCGCCGGTGACGCCGAGCACGAGCGGGAGCAGCACGAGGGCGAGGCGCTTGGAGACGTCTTTGGCCTCGGCAGCGACGATCATGCATCGGGCGCACTCATCGAGGTGCAGCTCGAGGCGCTTGTGGTCACGAGTGCTGAGGTTGCCGCGCGAGTAGGCGCCGAGATGTTCGATCGTCCACTGGCATTCGGAGCCTTCGTCGGCGCTGCGCAGATGGGCCTGGATCCAGGCCTCGCGGAGACCTTCGCGAGCGCGGAACGCCAGCTGCGACACCGCGCCGGATTTCATGCCCAGCAGGTGTCCGACTTCCTGCGGCTTCATCTGCTCGATCTCGGTGTACCAGAGCACCTCCTGCCAACGGGAGGGAAGGCTGCGGAAAGCCTGCGCGGTGAGGCTCCGATCGAGCGCCTCGTTCGCGGCCTGGTCGGTGGTGTCGGGGTCGGCGACGGCGTCGAGCTCGTCGATCGCGGTCTCCCGGCGGGCGCGACCCCATCCTGCGGCAGTGTTGCGGATGCTCGTGAAGAGGTAGGCGCGGAAGGAGCCGTTGGGACCGCCGCCCTTGAGGATCGCCTGGTAGATGCGGGTGTACGCCTCTTGGACCAGGTCGTCCGGGTCGATCGAGGAGGTGACCGAGCGAGCGACCGCGAGGCCGGACGGATAGTGGCGACGCCAGAGTTCGCCGAACGCGCCTGTGTCGCCCGAGCGGGCTCGCAGGATCAGGTCGGCGTCGCCGATCGGTTCGTCGTGAGTCGTGTTCTCTTCGTGCACAATCATCCATCTGTCGCGGGCGCAGGTACGTCTCTACAGGGTGAGATGCGTGAGGGCGCCGCTCATCACGCGACTTCATCATTCTCTCGCGAATCTCCCAGCTAAGCCACCCTTCCCTGCGGATTCTGAACAGATATACGGGATCCCGCCAGGCCGACGGGGAGCCCACGGCCCGCGGGAGCACGGCGGCACGAACTTTTTTCCGAAGTCGCGTAATGAACCCGAGGGGTCGCCGTCTCATCCCATAGAGACAGCCGTACGAACTCCACCGGGGGGCGGAGTTCAGGTGCTGGTGTGAAGGACATGCACCGGTCGGGCGGGTCGGGATCCTCGGGGGAGGAGAGCCCGGCCCCCCAGCTCTGCACACGAGGAAGAGACCGCCGATCTGGGGACCGGCGGCCTCCCGCGTGGATCGGTCCTCGGACCGGGGTGGCTTTCCGAAGATTTTCGAGAAGTCGCGTAATGAATCGGTGGGGATGCCGTCTCATCCCATAGAGACAGCCGTACGAATTCCTCCGGGGGGCGGGATTCAGGCAGCGGTCGGTCGGGATCCTCGGGGGAGGAGAGCCCGGCCACCGGCTCTGAGAGGGGAACGGGGCCGTCGATCTGGGGACCGGCGGCCCCCCACCCGAACCTGAACGGCCGGAGAGCGCAGGGTTGCGCGTCGCGCGATGCTCTGCTGCCTCTAGGCGTGCAGCCGTGGTCCTGACCACACTCGTGCGACGCGCAGCTCGGCATCCAGCAGTACGGCATCTCCGAGCATCCCGACCCGGAGCCCGCCGAGTTCGGTGGAGCGGCCGATCGCCCGCGCCGGCGTCTCGGTGAGGGCCCGCACGGCTTCAGCGACGTCCACGCCGGCGGCCACCGTGCGTCGCAGCGCGACATCCTGAGTGAGGGTCGATCCGGCGATCGAACCGGTGTCATCGGTTCGGGCGACGCCGTTCTCGACCGTGACGCTCACCGCTCCGAGGTCGTAGTGGCCGTCGGCGCTTCCGGCCGCGGCCATGGCGTCGGTGATGAGAGCCACTCGGCCCGGGGCGGAATCGAACACGAGCTTGATGACGTGCGGGTCGAGGTGCACGTTGTCGGCGATCGCCTCCAGCACCACACGATGATCTGCGGCGGCCGCGAGTACCGGTCCGGGAGCGCGATGGTGGATGCCGGGCATGGCATTGAACGCGTGGGTGAGGATCGACGCGCCGGCCTCGAATGCGGCGACCGCCATCGCTGCGTCGGCATCGGTGTGTCCCACGGCTGCCGCGGATCCGGCGGCCACGATCTGCCGGATCGCGTCGAGTCCGCCCGGAAGCTCCGGCGCGATCGTCACCTGCCGGACCGTGCCGCGGCCCGCGTCGAGCAGACGCGCGACGTCGGCCGTAACCGGGTGGCGCAGAAGCGCGGGCTCGTGCGCGCCGTGGTGGCCCGGGTCGAGGAAAGGTCCTTCGAGGTGCGAACCGAGGATGTCCGCGTCGGTCTCGGTCAGGTCGGCGATCGTGGCGACGCTGCGGGCGAGATCGTCGATCGACGCCGTCACCAGCGACACGACTGCCCGGGTGGTGCCGTGCGCGCGATGCAGATCGCGCCCGGTGCGGATCGCCTCCACCCCGTCGTCGAACGATGCACCGGCACCGCCGTGTCCATGGATGTCGATGAACCCCGGGGCGAGCAGGGCGCCGGGTCCGGCATCCGCCGCGGCGTCGACGACCTCATCGGCGGGCGACCAGTCGGCGCCGGTGCCGCGAGCCGTGACGGTGCCGTTCTCGATGCGGACCCAGCCGTCTTCGGTGATCTCGCCGCGATCGACGATCCTGGCCGAATGGACGACCAGTGAACCGGTCGCGGAGGAGTGGGTGCTCAACGTTCGCTCCAGGGGATCTCGTCTGCGGGGTGGAAATCGACCCCCTCAGCCTTCCACAGCGGGGCGAGCGCTCCGACCCGCTCGCGGAAGGACTCCCACACCCGCTCGGGAGCGTGCTGCGGCGACCATGCCACCTCCGCCTGGGCGGCCACGCGGGGGAAGACCAGTTGCTCGACGTCGCCGAGTGTGCGCGTGGTCTCGGACCACAGCGGCGCTTCGACGCCGAGGATCGCGGCATCCGGCACGTCGAGGACCGCGGTCGGCTCCCACTCGTAGGCGGAGCGGACGTCGATGATCGCGGCCCAGGTGAGTCCCAGGGGGAAGTCCTCGGTGTACTTCATGTCGAGGTAGGTGACGTCGGCCGCGGACATGATCAGTGCGCCGCCGCGCTCGACGAAGTGCGCGGCCTCTTCCGCATGGGCGCCCTCCGGGGTCGTCTTGCCCCAGTACTGCCCGACCGTACCCTCGGCGATGTTCGCCGCCGATCCCATCTCATGCCAGGCGACCGGTGTCTTGCCCGCGTCGACCACGATCGCGGTGGCGCGCTCGGCGAACAGGTCGAAGTCCGCCTGGGGCGTGCCGAGCGACTCGTCGCCGCCGATGTGGATGTACGGACCGGGTGTCATCTCGGCCAGCTCGCGGACGACGTCGCGCACGAAGTCGTACGTGCGCTCCTCGTGGATGCGCACGCTGGAGTGTCCGACGCCCCAGCCCAGGTAGCTCTCGCCGGCGACCGGCAGCGCCTGGCCGAGGCGTTCCGAATCCGCGATCAGGTTGTCGTTCATGACCGGCTCCTCGACGAGCTCCGGGTAGGCGACGCCGATCGCGTGCGTGTGACCGGGGAGGTCGATCTCGGGGATCACGATCATGTGCCGGGATGCGGCGTACGCGACGATCTCCCGGTAGTCGTCCTTCGTGTAGAAGCCGCCCGGGTCGCCGTTCGCCGACGTGCCGGCCGACAACTCCGTGAGCCGCGGCCAGGAGTCGATGTGCACACGCCACCCCTGGTCGTCGCTGAGGTGGAGGTGCAGATGGTTGAGCTTGAGTGCGCTCGTGCTGTCGATGAACTTCTTGACGTCGTCGACGCCGAAGAAGTGCCGGGCCACGTCGAGCATCACGCCGCGCCGGGCGAAGCGGGGGGAGTCGGCGATGTCGGCGCCGAGGAGCGCCCAGCCGGAGTCGTCCTGCCGGAGCAGTTGCAGCAGTGTCTGCACGCCGTAGAAGAGTCCGGCCTC
>NZ_JBLVOH010000028.1:12167-14821 GCF_053543675.1 Microbacterium umsixpiens | reverse complement strand
CGACGGCCCGCTCACCGATCTCGAGCGTGTAGCCCTCCGGCGCCGACGAATTCGGGTCGACGAACAGCTCGATCTCGGCGGGGGCCTCGTCGGCGACGGAGAGGCGGATGCCGGTGCGGCGCTCCACCGCGTCGATCAGTTGGGCGGCGGCGGGGGAGGAGCCGAGCACGCGCGTCGTCGCGGTGACGGGCATCCGCCCTCCTCGTGCGGCGGCGGAGACGGGCACGGGTACGAGAGGAAGGGGATGAGGAAGGACCATGAACAAAACCTACCTGCCGCGGCCCCTCAACGGAACGGGGAATCGAATCGATTCTGTGGCGGGGTGTCGATGTCTCCGCGTTCGCCGCCTCGGGCATCCGCTATGCTCGTAACCGTCGCGACTGGCGTCTGGGTGGACTACCACCGGGGAGCGACTGACCACGGAATTCGACCGCGCGCCTGGGCCGATAGGAACACCCCTTTCGAATCCGTCGTCAAAGGAGCATGTCACCATGACCGACCGTTACTTCAACGCCCCGCTCGCCGAGGTCGACCCCGAGATCGCACAGGTCCTCGACCGTGAGCTGAAGCGTCAGCAGACCTTCCTCGAGATGATCGCCTCGGAGAACTTCGTTCCCGTCTCGATCCTGCAGTCGCAGGGTTCCGTGCTCACGAACAAGTACGCCGAGGGCTACCCCGGCCGCCGCTACTACGGTGGCTGCGAAGAGGTCGACGTCGCGGAGTCCCTCGCGATCGAGCGGGCGAAGAGCCTGTTCGGCGCCGAGTTCGCGAACGTGCAGCCGCACTCCGGCGCGTCGGCGAACGCCGCGGTCCTGCACGCGATCGCCCGCCCCGGCGACACCCTGCTCGGTCTGTCTCTCGACCAGGGCGGCCACCTCACGCACGGCATGAAGATCAACTTCTCCGGCCGGCTCTACGACATCGTCGCGTACGGTGTCGACCCCGAGACCTCGACCATCGACATGGCGGAGGTCCGCCGCCTCGCGATCGAGCACAAGCCCAAGGTCATCATCGCCGGCTGGTCGGCCTACCCGCGCACCATGGACTTCGCGGCCTTCCGCGAGATCGCCGATGAGGTCGGCGCGCTGCTCTGGGTGGACATGGCGCACTTCGCCGGTCTGGTCGCCGCGGGTCTGCACCCGAACCCGGTTCCGCACGCCCACGTCGTCTCCTCGACCGTGCACAAGACCATCGGTGGCCCGCGCTCGGGCTTCATCCTCACGAACGACGCCGAGCTCGCCAAGAAGATCAACACCGCGGTCTTCCCGGGCCAGCAGGGCGGACCGTTGATGCACGTGATCGCCGCCAAGGCGACTGCGTTCAAGCTCGCCGGCACCCCGGAATTCAAGGAGCGCCAGGAGCGCGTGCTGCGCGGAGCGAAGCTCATCGCCGAGCGCCTTTCGCAGCAGGACGTGAAGGATGCCGGCATCGCGGTGCGCTCGGGCGGCACCGACGTGCACCTGGTGCTGGTCGACCTGCGCGACGCCGAGATCGACGGCAAGCAGGCGGAAGACCTGCTGCACGACATCCACATCACCGTGAACCGCAACGCCGTTCCGAACGACCCGCGTCCGCCGATGGTGACCTCGGGTCTGCGCGTCGGCACGCCGGCGCTCGCGACCCGCGGCTTCGGTGACGCCGAGTTCACCGAGGTCGCCGACATCATCGCCCTCGCGCTGCTCCCGGGTGCGGATGTGGAGTCGCTGCGCGCCCGCGTCGACGCCCTGGCCGCCGCGTTCCCCCTCTACCCGGACCTGCAGCAGTGACGGCGAAGATCCTCGACGGGAAGGCAGCGTCGGCAGCGATCCGTGCCGAACTCACGGAACGCGTCGCGGCGCTGAAGGAGCGGGGCGTCACCCCGGGCATCGCGACGGTGCTCGTCGGTGCAGACCCGGCATCGCAGCTGTACGTGGGCATGAAGCACCGGCAGTCCGAGGCGATCGGGATGAACTCGATCCAGCGCGAGCTGCCGGCGGATGCGACGCAGGCCGAGGTCGAGGCGCTGATCGACGAGCTCAACGCCGACCCCGCGTGCCACGGCTACATCGTGCAGCTGCCGCTGCCGAAGCACCTCGACACCGACGCCATCCTGGAGCGGATCGATCCGGCGAAGGATGCCGACGGACTGCACCCGACCAACCTCGGCCGCCTCGTGCTGAACGTCAACGGTCCGATCCACACACCGCTGCCCTGCACGCCGCGCGGCGTGATCGAGCTGCTGCTGCGCAACGACTACGACCTCAAGGGCAAGCACGTGGTCGTGGTCGGGCGCGGCGTCACCATCGGCCGTTCCATCGGGCTGCTGCTCACCCGCCGCGACCTCAACGCGACGGTCACGCTGACGCACACCGGCACCGTCGACATGCCGCGGTACCTGCGTGAGGCGGACGTGATCGTGGCTGCGGCCGGCGTCAAGCACCTGATCCGCGCCGAGGACGTCAAGCCCGGTGCCGCCGTGCTCGACGTCGGCGTGACGCGCGAGACGCACCCGGAGACCGGCAAGAGCCTGGTCTTCGGTGACGTCGCCCCCGGCGTCGCGGATGTCGCTGGTTACATCTCGCCGAACCCCGGCGGTGTGGGGCCGATGACGGTCGCCCTGCTCATGACGAATGTCGTCGAGGCCGCCGAGCGGGTCGTGTAGCCGCCGGCCGCCG